>JBHELS010000205.1:0-6068 GCA_046263015.1 Burkholderiales bacterium
CATCGCGCGCCAACTCCTTCGCCTCGGGAATTCGCTCCGCGTCCTCTTCAGGCTCCTGCGGCAGCAGCTCATTCAGCCCGGCGCGCGCCACCAGATCGCGCCGGCCGTACTTCCACAGGAGGAGCGCGAAATCCTTGTAGCGCTTGAGATGTTCTGGACGGAGCGACAGGTTCACGGCGGTTCGCACAGCAATTTACGAGCCCATTCCTTTTTCGGTCTCGGCATCCGGCTGGCTCGCGAGGAGTCTCATCGAGATGCACGGTCGACGACAACCGCGATGCCGCCGACAGCCTGGGGCAACTGCTCGAGATGATGGGCGCCGAAGTGTCGGTCGTCTACCGGCGGCGAAAGCGCGCTCCAAGACGCGGCGGAGCTGCGCGAGCTCGTCGCGTCACTCGCGAGCGCGCAGCCGCAGCTCTAGATGCCGCCGCACGTCGGGCCACTCTGACGCTAGCACGCTGTACATCACCGTGTCGCGCACTGTGCCGTCGCGGCGCGGTTGATGGTGTCGAATCACGCCGTCCTTATTTGCGCCGAGCGCTGCGATCGCGCGTTGCGAGGCGAAGTTGAAGTTGTCGGTGCGCAAGCCCACCACCTTGCATCCCAGTGCGTCGAACGCGTGGCCGAAGAGAAGCAGCTTGCAGGCGGTGTTGACATGGCTCTTCTGCCAGCGTCTTGCGTACCAGGTGTAGCCGATCTCGAGGCGCTCGGCCTCTTTGATGATGTCGTGGTAGCGCGTCGAGCCGACGATCGCGTTGCTCTTCAGCTCGCGTACGATGAACGCCAGCATGTGGCCCGCCTCCTGCCCGGCGAGCGCCTGTGCGATATAGCGCTCGGTCTCGTCGGGCCGCGGCACCGAGGTGAACCACAGCTCCCAGAGCGCTCCGTCGCTCGCCGCGGTGGTCAACGCGTCGCGATGCTCGCTCGCGAGCGGCTCGAGGCGCACGCCATGGCCTTCCAGCGTGATTGGGCGCGGCGGCTTCATCGCGTGAATAATATCGGTGAATGGACAAGGAAAAGACGCGCCAGGCGATCGACAAGGTGTTCCGCGACATGGCGGGCGCGATGGCCGCGGGCATGGCGCTCGTCGGCAC
The DNA here is from genome assembly GCA_046263015.1 of Burkholderiales bacterium. GTDB lineage: Bacteria > Pseudomonadota > Gammaproteobacteria > Burkholderiales > SG8-39 > SCGC-AG-212-J23. The sequence continues at coordinate 1,095 of JBHELS010000205.1, forward strand.
GCGCACCGGGCTTTTCCGCGCCATGGCGGGCAAAGGCCCGCTCACCCTCGACCAGCTCGTGGCGGCGACGCGCCTCGAGCGCCGCTACGTCGAGGAATGGCTGAAGGGCATGGCCGCGGCCGGCTATCTCGAGTATTCGCCCGAGCGGCAAAGCTATACGCTGAGCGACGAAATGGCCTATTTCGTCGCCTCCGACGGCTCGGATCACTTCGTCGGCGGCATGTGGGAAATGGTGCCGCCGCTTTTGCGCGTCGCGCCGCGCGTGGCTGAAGCATTCGCCAATGGCGGCGGCGTGCGCTTCGAGGAGTTCGGGCCCGATTGCGTGAACGCGCTCGACCTCATCAATCGCGGGCAGTACGAGCAGCGCTTCGCCGACTACTGGCTGAAGGCGATGCCCGACGTGCTCGAGCGCCTGCGCGCCGGTGGCCGCGCGCTCGATTACGGCTGCGGCTCGGGCCGCGTTGCGATCGCCATCAAGCGCGCCTTTCCGGAAGCTGAAGTGCAGGGCTGCGACGTCGATCCGCGATCGATCGCGCGGGCGCGCGAGGCGGCAAGCGCTGCCGGCATTGACGTCGGTTTGGGCACCGAGCGCCCGCGGGGCGAGTTCGACCTGGTAGCGATCTGTGATTGCGTCCACGATCTCGCGGCACCGCTCGAGACGCTGCGCGACATTCATGGCCTGATGAAGGGCGGCGGCACGCTTTTCATCGTCGAGCCGAAGGCCGCCGATCGCGTCGAGGACAACCGCAACCCGGTGGCGGCGATGTTCTATGGCTTCAGCCTGTTTCACTGCATGACGCAGTCGCTCGCGCGCGGCGGACCGGGACTCGGCACCTGCATGGGGCCGGCAAAAACGGCCGAGCTCGTGCGCGCGGCGGGCTTCAGCGATTTCCGCACGCTCGACATCAAGAGCATGACCAACCTCTTTTACGCGGCGAAAAAACCATGAGCGATCTCGCACCGACCGGTAAGCTGCGCATCGGACTGAATTACTCCAACTTCCTGCTCGTGCTCGGCGACGATGCCCACGGCGAGCCGCGCGGCATCGCGCCCGACCTCGGGCGCGAGCTTGCTCGCCGTGCGCGCGTGCCGCTCGAATTCGTCAAGTTCGACGGCGCCGGCAAGCTCTTCGACGCGGTGAAAAGCGCGGCATGCGATGTCGGCTTCCTCGGCGCCGAGCCGCAGCGGGCGAACGAGGTGGAATTCTCGCCCGCCTACCTCGAGATCCCGGTCACCTTCCTCGTGCCGGCGGGCTCGCCGATCCGCAGCCTCGCCGACGTCGATCGTGACGGCGTGCGTATCGCGGTCTCCGAGCGGAGCGCCTACGACCTTTTCCTTACGCGCACGCTGAAAAAAGCGAAGCTTGTGCGCGCCGCGGGAATCCCGGCCTCCTACGACCTGTTCATCGCCCAGAAGCTCGAAGCGCTGGGCGGCCTGAAGCCGAAGCTGGTCGAGGAAGCCGAGCGCACGCCCGGCTCGCGTGTGCTCGAGGGCCAGGTCACCGGCGTGCAACAGGCGATCGGCGCGCCCAAGGGCCGCGCGGCGGCGGCAAAAACCCTGCGCGAGTTCGCCGACGATGCGAAGCGAAGCGGGCTCGTCGCGCGACTGATCGAAAAGCATGGCGTGCGCGGCGTCACCGTAGCCCAATGAATTGAAATGTTGATCTGACCCCATTTATGCAAACGCTTCGCGTGTACTGGCGGCCGGGCTGCTCGAGCTGCGTGAAGGTGAAAGAGTTCCTGACCAACCTGGGGGTCGACTATGAGTCGATCAATGTGTCGGCGCGTCCAGAAGCGATGGAGGAGCTGCGCGCGTTAGGCGTGCGTACCGTGCCGGTCGTCGCACGCGGCAAGGAGTACGTCTTCGCCCAGGAGCTCGCGGATGTCTCGGAGTTCGTCGGGCGCAAGGTCGATTTCCAGCGCCTGCCGCCGCCCGTGCTCTATGACAAGTGGCAGCGTGTGCTCGCCGCAGCGCAGCGCCACGTGACGCAGCTGCCGCCCGAGCGTCTGAAGGAGCGCGCCACCGAAGGCCGCGATCGCAGCATTCGCGACCTCGCCTATCACATCTACCAAGTGCCCGATGCGTTCCTGCAGGCGATCGAAAACGGGGTGCAAGACCTGACCTCGGTCTACAACGCGCCGCCACCGACCGAGGTGACGCGCGTCGAGCAGATCCGCGACTACGGAAAATCGGTGAGCGCGCGACTCGAGCGCTGGTGGCGCCGCGAGGGAAAGGAGGCGGGCGCGGCGCGGCTGGCGACGTACTACGGCGACCAGCCGCTGCACCACGTGATGGAGCGCTGCACCTGGCATTCGGCGCAGCATGCGCGCCAGATCATGGCGGTGCTCGAGCGCTTCGGCATCGCGCCCGACGGGCCGCTCACGGCAAGCGATTACGCAGGCCTGCCGATGCCGGCGGGCCTTTGGGAGTGAAGCGGGAATAACTCTTGCCTCGGCACGCCGTGCTCCGGCTTCTCCTCGTCTGGCTGATCCACACCGTCGCGCTCCTCGGCGTCGCCTACCTCATGTCGTCGGTCGAGATCCAGAGCTTCGGCACGGCACTCATCGCCGCGGCGCTTCTCGGTCTTGCCAACACCGTGGTGCGGCCGATCCTCGTCCTTCTCACGCTGCCGGTGACCGTCTTGACGCTCGGTCTATTCCTTCTGGTGATCAACGGCGTGATCTTTCTCGGCATCGCGCACCTCGTGCCCGGCTTCCAGGTGGCCGGCCTCTGGCCCGCGATCCTGGCGGCGATCGTCTACAGCATCATCTCGTGGTTCCTCGCCGCGCTCGTCCTGCGATGAGCTTTCGCGAAACGCTCGGCCGACATCTGCTTGCGATCGAGTCGCGCGATCTGGAAGCGCTCGCGGCGACGATCGCCGATCCGCTGGTCCTGATCATGGCCGACGGGACGCTGAAGCGAACGAAGGCCGAGTTCGTCGAGGCGCATCGCGGCTGGTTCGCGATGAAGAACTGGACGCTCAGCGCGAAGCCGCTCGAGATCTACGAGAACGGCGGCCTCGGCGTCGCGGTGCTGCACCTCGACTATCGCGAGGACGCGAAGCGAAGCGAAAGCTATCTGACCCTCGTCTTCGAGAAGCGCGGCGGCGAGTGGCTCATGGTGCAGGACCAGAACACGACGATTCGCTGATCCAGCTCGTCAGGCGCGCTTTTCGTTGCGCGCGGCCGCCTGCACAAGTGCGGCGAGCTGCGCGGCCTCGACCGGCGGGCTGAACAGGTGCCCCTGCCAGAGCTCGCACCCAGCGGCGAACAGGCGCTCGAGCTGAGCCTCGCTCTCGACGCCTTCGGCGGCCGCGGCGATGCCAAGCGTTGCGGCGAGCTCGGCGATGGCGCGCAAGATCGCCTGGTCGGCGGCATTGGTGGCGATGTTGCGCACGAAAAGCCGGTCGATCTTCAGCTTGTGGATCGGCAGCTCGCGCAGGTACGCGAGGCTCGAGTAGCCGGTGCCGAAGTCGTCGATCGAAAGGCGAACGCCGAGCGCGCCGATGCGCCGCAGCGTTTCCACGTTCTCGCCAAGGTTCGTCATCAGCACGCGTTCGGTGACTTCGAGCTCGAGACGCTCGCCCGCGAGCCGGTTCGCCTCGAGCGCAGAGCGCACCCGCGCAACGAACGCCTCGCCTTGAGCGAGCTCGGCGGCCGAGACGTTGAGCGCGAACCACGGCTCGCCCGCGAGCTCGCGGCTCCACGCGCCCGCCTGGGATAGCGCGCGCTCGAGCGTCCATTCGCCGACGGCGCGGATCAATCCCGCGTCCTCGGCAAGCGGCACGAACTCATCCGGACCGATGAGGCCGCGGCGCGGATGGCGCCAGCGTACGAGCGCCTCGGCGCCGGCAATGGTGCCGCGGCCGCGCATTACGGGTTGCCAATGAAGGAGGAGCTCGCTCCGCGCGAGCGCGCCGCGCAATTCATTCGCGAGGTCGAGCTGCTCCGTCGCGCGTGCCGTCAGCGCCGGCTCGAAAAAGCGGAACGTGGCGCGGCCGGCCTCCTTCGCCGCATGGAGCGCAGCCTCGGCGGCCCTGAGAAGCTCGCCGAAATCGCGGCCGTCCTCCGGATAGAGGGCGATGCCGATCGAGGCCGACATCGTGAGCGTGCGGCCCTCGACGCTGAACGCCCGCGCGAGGAGACCGAGTAAGCGCGTCGCATGGCTCGCCGCCTCCTCGTGCGATTTGACGCCGTTGCAGACGAGCACAAAGTCGTCGCCGCCCAGGCGCGCGAGCGTGTCCTCGCGTTTTAGCGCCGGCGCGAGCCGCTCGGCCACAGCGCGCACCAGCGCATCGCCCGCCGCGTGGCCGAGGGACTCGTTCACGAGCCGGAAGCGGTCGAGATCGACGGCGAGAACCGCAAGCCCCGCTCGCGCGCGCGCCGCACCTGCCACCGCCTCGGCGCCCCGCTCGGCAAGAAGTGCGCGGTTCGCGAGGCCCGTGAGCGAGTCGCGCGTCGCGAGCTGCTCGATCTTCGCCTCCGCGAGCTTGCGCGAACTGACATCCGCGGCGGTGCCGCGATAGCCGCACCAGCGGCCGTCGCGATCGGTGAGCGGCAGCGCGCTGAGCGACTGCCAGAGGACGCCGCCCGACTTCGTCATTACGCGATGCACCAGGTCGCGGAACGGCTGCCCCTCGCCGCCATGGCTCGCGAACCATTCGCGAATCGCCCGCTCCTCGCCAAGCGGCAGGAAATCCCAGGCGCGCCGGCCGAGGAGCTCGCTTCGCGTATAGCCGAGAAGCGCCTCGGCGCGCTGCGATAGATAGGCGTAGCACCAGTCGGCGTCCGTTTCCCACAGGTATTCGCTCGAGAGCGCGCCGAGCTCGCGCAGGCGCTCTTCGGCGTCGTTCAGCGCGCCGTCTGAGCGACGGCGCGCCTCGATGTCGGCGACGATGCCGGAGACGCGCTTCGCGCGGCCGCTCGCATCGCGCTCGGTGACACGGCCCTTGGCGTGCAGCCATTTCCAGCCGCC
>JBHELS010000206.1:0-26061 GCA_046263015.1 Burkholderiales bacterium
GCTCGAGCTCATACGGAAAGCCGACGCGCACGCCTTCGGAGCGCCCGATCCAGTTCTTCTGCATGAGCTTCACCTGCTCGGGCCATCCGGGCAGATCGTCGAGCGCCGCCAGGAGCTCCTCGGCGTACGCCGTGATGCGCAGAAAATACATGGGAATTTCGCGCTTCTCGACCAGGGCGCCCGTGCGCCAGCCGCGGCCTTCGATCACCTGCTCGTTCGCGAGCACCGTCTGATCCACCGGATCCCAGTTGACGACGCCGGTGTTCTTATAGGCGAGCCCCTTCTTGAAGAGGCGCGTGAAGAGCCACTGGTTCCATTGGTAGTAGTCGGGCTTGCAGGTGGCGAGCTCGCGCTCCCAGTCGAGCGCGAAGCCGAGGCTCTTCAGCTGCGACTTCATGTAAGCGATGTTGTCGTAGGTCCATTTCGCGGGCGGCACGCGGTTCGCCATGGCCGCGTTTTCCGCCGGCAGCCCGAACGCGTCCCATCCCATCGGCTGCAGAACGTTGAAGCCTCGCATACGGTAGTAGCGCGTCAGCACGTCGCCGATGGTGTAGTTGCGGACGTGCCCCATGTGCAGCTTCCCCGATGGATAGGGAAACATCGAGAGGCAGTAGAACTTGCGCTTCGCCGCGTCTTCCTCGGCGTGGAAGGCGCGAGCGCGTTCCCAGAAAGCCTGCGCCTCGCGCTCGAGCGCTTGCGGATCGTAAGCGTCTTGCATGGGAGGCGCGAATTATAGGGCGCGAGCCGCGGGCGACATCGCCGAGCGAGCCGCGCACTTTATAATGCGCACGCTTTGTCGCTTCATCTGGAACACCTCAATCCGGAGCAGCTCGCCGCGGTCACGCTTGCGGATGAGCACGCGCTAATTCTTGCCGGTGCGGGCAGCGGAAAAACGCGTGTTCTCACGACGCGCATCGCCTGGCTCATCAAGGGCGGACGCACGACGCCGGCGCGGCTCCTGGCGGTCACTTTTACAAACAAGGCGGCGCGCGAGATGCTGACGCGCATCACGGCGATGCTGCCTGCGAACCCGCGCGGCATGTGGATCGGCACCTTCCATGGGCTTTGCAACCGCATGCTGCGCGCACATCACCGGGATGCCGGGTTGCCCTCCGCCTTTCAAATTCTCGATTCGCAGGACCAGCTTTCGCTCGTGAAACGGCTCGCCAAGAGTCTCAACATGGACGAGGAGCGTTTCCCGCCGCGCGAGCTCGGCTGGTTCATCAATGCCAACAAGGAAGAAGGCGTTCGCGCGCGCGAGGTGCCGGTGACCGACGAAAACACGCGCCGGATGGCCGACTTCTACGCCGCCTACGACGAGCAATGTCAGCGCGAAGGCGTGGTGGACTTTCCCGAGCTGCTCGTGCGCAGCTACGAGCTCCTGAAGAGGAACGAGATCCTGCGCAGCCACTACGCGCAGCGCTTTGAGCACATCCTGGTGGACGAGTTTCAGGACACGAACCGCCTGCAATACCGCTGGCTGAAGCTCTTCGGCGGTGCCGGCGCGAAATACTTCTGCGTCGGCGACGACGACCAGTCGATCTACACCTTCCGCGGTGCGCACGTCGGCAACATGGGCGACTTCGAGCGCGAGTTCAAAGTGCGCACCGTCATTCGCCTCGAGCAGAACTATCGCTCGCACGGCAATATCCTGGACGCGGCCAATGCGCTCATTGCCAACAACCGCAATCGGCTCGGGAAAAACCTCTGGACCGCCGCCGGCGCGGGCGAGCCGGTGCGCGTCTTCGAGGGCGAATCCGACACGGATGAAGCGCGCTGGATCGTCGACGAAGTGCAAGCCCTCGCGCGCGAGGGCACGCGGCTCACCAATATCGCGGTCCTTTATCGCTCGAATGCCCAATCGCGCGTACTCGAGCACACGCTCTTCTCGCGAGGCGTCGCCTATCGTGTATATGGCGGACTGCGCTTCTTCGAGCGGGCGGAAATCAAGCACGCGCTCGCTTACCTGCGTTTGGTCGCCATGCCCGACGATGACAATGCGTTCCTGCGGGTCGCCAATTTCCCGCCCCGCGGGCTGGGCGCCCGTACGATCGAGCAGCTCCAGGACGCGGCGAAGCAGGCGGCGAGCTCACTTTTCGCCGCCGCGGCGAACTCCAAAGCCGCGAGCTTCCGCAGCCTGATCGACGGGCTACGGCAGGAGACGCAAGGCCTCGGGCTCAAGGAAGTGGTCGAGCATGTCGTCGCCCGCAGCGGTTTGATCGAGCACTACAAGACCGAGCGCGAGGGCGCCGACCGGGTTGCGAACCTCGAGGAATTGGTGAACGCCGCGGCCACGTTCAGCGACGAGGAGCGCGAGGTGGAATCCGGCGAAGCCGCCGATCCGCTGACCGCGTTCCTCACGCACGCGGCGCTCGAAGCGGGCGAGCACCAGGCGGGCGAGGGCGCCGATGCGCTGCAGATGATGACGGTGCACTCGGCGAAAGGGCTGGAATTCGACGCGGTGTTCATCTCCGGCCTGGAGGAAGGGCTCTTCCCGCACGAGCAGAGCGTCACCGAGCGCGACGGCCTGGAAGAGGAGCGGCGCCTCGCGTACGTCGCCATCACGCGGGCGCGACAACGGCTCTACCTCTCGCATGCGCAGACGCGGATGCTCCATGGCCAGACGCGCTACAACATCCCGTCCCGTTTCCTGGAAGAGATTCCGCAGAGCCTGATGAAGTGGCTGACGCCACGCTTGTCCCGACAAAAGGCTTTTGCGCCGGATTTCTCCCGTCAGACGCGCACCTCCATTCCGTCGCGCAGCAACGCAGCTCGCGAGGTGGGCGGCTTTCGCATCGGCCAGAACGTCCTTCATGCCAAGTTCGGACCCGGCGTGATCATCGACGCGGAAGGCCAGGGCGGCGATGCGCGCGTGCAGGTGAACTTCGGCTCGCAGGGCGTGAAGTGGCTCGCCGTCTCGGTGGCGAAGCTCCAGGCGGCATAATCGTTTCCTGAAGGGAGGAGGCATGACCCGGCTTCTCTATGTAGCGTTGTTCGCGCTCGCCGCAGGCAGCGCCGCGGCGCAGAAGATGGTGCTACGGGTGTCGACCGCGGCGCCGCCGCCCGATTTCCTGAGCCGCTCCTTGCAGCAATTCAAGAGCGAGCTCGAAGCCGCGGCACCCGAATTCGAAGTGCAAATCTACCCAGGCAGCCAGCTCTTCCGCCAGGGCACGGAGGTGCCGGCCATGCAGCGCGGCAACCTCGAGATGAACACCATGACCACCTTCGAGGTGGCGCAGCAGGTCCCGGAGTACGGTTTCTTCAACCGCGCCTACCTCTTCCGTGATTACCAGCACGCGTACCGGACGTTCACCGGATCCATCGGCAAGCGCTACACCGATACCGTGGCGCAGAAGATGGGTATCGTGATCCTTGCGCCCACCTACCTCGGCACCCGGCAAGTGAATCTGCGCAGCGCGCGTGATGTGAAGGGGCCGCAGGACCTGGCCGGCGTGAAGATGCGGATGCCCGCGGGCCCGGACTGGCTGCTCCTCGGTCAGTCCCTCGGCGTGACGCCGACGCCGATGGGCATGCCCGAGGTCTACCTCGCGCTGCAGACCGGCGCGATCGACGGGCAGGAGAATCCGCCGACCATCTTCAACGCCGCGAAGTTCTACGAGGTGACCAAGCAGATGGTGATCACGTCGCACCTGGTGCAACCGGTGTTCTACGCCATCGCCAAGCCTTACTTTGACAAGCTTTCGACCGAGCAGCGCTCTAAGCTTCAGGCCGCGGCGGTTAAGGCCGCGCATTGGAACGACGAGCAGCGGCTGAACGATGAAAAGACCGTCATCGAGAGCCTGCCCGCCAAGGGATTGACGCTCGCGCGGCCGGACCTCGGCGCCTTCCGGGCCAATGCGGACGCGGTGTACGCGAACGCGGAAGCCGCCAAGGCATGGGACCGGAAGATGATGAACGAGGTGATGAGCCTGAAATGAGGCGGGCCGCCGCCGCGGTCTCGGCGCTTCTCGTCGCGGCGGTGCTGGTCGTAGTGCTTCTCGGCGTCGCACGACGCTATGTCTTCGGCGCGCCGCTTAGCTGGACGGACGAGCTCGCGTCAGTCCTTTTCCTGTGGTCCGTATTCTGGACGGCGGCGCTCGCCGTGCCGCTTCGCGAGCATGTCAGCTTCGACCTCCTCACGGAGGCGCTGCCGGAACAGGTGCGCCGGCTGATCGGCGTTGCGACCGCGCTCGTTGTCGGTCTGGCGCTCCTCGCGGCGCTCCCGAAAACCGTGAGCTTCGTCGCCTTCCTATGGCGCGAGCGAACCGCCGCGCTGCAATGGCGGCTCGATTACGTCTACGCCTGCTTCCCGCTCTTCGTCGGCGCAGCCGGCGTCGCGTTTCTCGCGGACGCATTGCGCCAGTGTCTGCGCCGTTCCTGATCCTGGTTGCGGTGTTCGTGGTGTTAGCCGCGCTGCGCGTGCCGATCGCCTTCGCCATGCTGGTGGGGGCGCTCGCCTACCTCGCGGCGGCCGGGCGCGATATCGGCCTTGCCGCCGACCAGATCATGAACACGCTCGCCGCGAACACGCTGCTTGTCGCCATCCCACTTTTCATGCTGGCGGCGAACCTGATGAATGCCGGCTCGATCAGCGACCGCCTCTTCGCCGCCTGCCACGTGCTCGTCGGACGCATCAAGGGCGGCCTCGCGCAGATCGATGTGCTCGTGAGCGTACTTTTCGCGAGCATGAGCGGCAGCGCCGTCGCGGACGCCGCCGGCCCCGGCATGGTCACCATCCGCGCCATGGACAAGGCGGGCTACCCGCGCGGCTTCGCGGCCGCGATCGTGGCCGCGTCGTCGGTGCTCGGCCCGATTATTCCGCCGTCGATCCCGATGATCCTGTATGCCCTGATGGCGAACGCTTCGATCGCCGCGCTCTTCCTCGCCGGAGTGATTCCTGGGCTCATCATCGCCGCAGCGATGATGCTCGTCGTATGGCGCACCGCCGAGCGGCGCGATTTTCCGGTCGAGCCGCCCGTCCCGCGCGCCGAGCGCGGCCGAGTGCTCGCGCGCGCTGCGCTTCCGATCGGCATGCCGGTGGTGCTTCTCGGCGGCATCTACAGCGGCGCCTTCACGCCAACGGAGGCCGCGGCCGTCGCCGCGCTCTACGCGCTGGTTCTCGCCGGCGTTGTGTACCGAGAGCTCGACCGCACCCGGCTGTTGGCGGCGTTTGCCGATACGGCGCGCCAATCGGCGGTGATCCTGCTCATGATTTGCGGCGCTTTCGCGGTGAACTACGCCGTGACCGCCGAGCAGCTCGACAAAGCGCTCGCCGCCTGGATCGGCGGCCTCGGCCTGCGGCCGCTCGCCTTCCTGATCGTCGTCAACGTCGTGTTCCTCATCCTCGGCTGCATCATCGATGCGACGACCATGCTGCTCGTCCTCGTCCCGGTGCTCTTGCCCACCGTGGCCGCGCTCGGCATCGACCCGGTGTACTTCGGCGTCCTCATCGTCATCAACATCACCATTGGGCTGGTCACGCCACCCTACGGGCTCTTGCTCTTCGTGCTGGCGGCGCTGACCAAGATTCCGCTGCGCGAGATCGTCGGCGAGTGCTGGGAGTTGATCGGCGCTCTCGTGGCATCGCTCGCGCTGCTGGTCGCCTTCCCGAACCTGGTGCTCTGGCTGCCGCGCCTTTTGGGCTACCTGCGCTGACTAATCGCCCGTCGGGGCGATGCGGAACTCGAGCACCGACTCCATCCGCTCGAGCGTCACGGAAAGCCGGCCGGCGCCGGAGCGGTCGGCGGAGCGAATGACCATGCTGTGGCGGCGGATGCGCCCTTCGCCTTCCAGGCGGTAGCTGAAGTTGGCGATGCTGAAGCCGTGCGACTCGACCAGGTCGCGCACCTGGCGCTCGATCATCGGCGCCGAGCGCGCGAAGCGGACATCGAAGTGGTAGTACGCCTGCGACGGCATGCGCACCTCGATCCATCGGAAAAGCGACAGCACGCCGAGGGTGAGCGCTACCGATACCACGAGCGGGAAATAAAAGCCGATGCCGGCGAGAATGCCGATCGCGGCGGTGATCCATATCGATGCGGCGGTGGTCAGCCCGCGCACCGATAACCCTTCCTTGATGATCACGCCGGCGCCGAGAAAGCCGATGCCGGTCATGATGCCCTGCGCCATGCGCGTCGGATCGATCTGCACCCGGCCGGTGGCGATGCTCATCCAGTGCGATTCATAAACCGTGACCAGCATGAGAAGGCTGGAGGCCGTGCACACGAGCGCGTGCGTGCGAAAGCCGGCGGGGCGGCCGTGGTAGCTCCTCTCGTAGCCGATGAAGGCGCCGGCGGCGAGTGCGGCCATCAGCCGCGCCAGGATCTCGTAATCGTCGACCGTCATGCGACCAGCATTCTCCACGCCCCGTAGGCAAGCGCCACCCAGACGAGCACGATCACACCGGCCGCCCAATAGTTCTTCGGCTGCGGCTCGGCCCGCGATGCTTGTTCCCGTCCCCAGGCGAGTACGTGGGGCGGGATGAGCCGCAAGGCGAGATAGACGCCAAGCGGCACGATGATCAGGTCGTCGAGATAGCCGAGCACGGGGATGAAGTCAGGAATGAGGTCGATCGGGCTGAAGGCGTAGGCCACGACCGCCACGGCAAGCGCTTTCGCGGTCCAGGGCATGTCGGGATGCCGGCGGCAGAACCAGAGGGTGCGCAACTGCGCCTTCAGCTCGAGGGCCCAGCCCTTGAGCCGATTGAGCATCACTCGAGCGGCAAGCCGACGTAGTTTTCGGCGAGCGTGATCGCCTTGGCGCGCGAGCTGACGACGTACTCGAGCTCGGCAAGTTGCAGCCGGTGATGGAACGTCGTCTCGTCGTGGAAGCGATGCAGCATCGAAGTCATCCACCAGGAGAAATGCTCCGCGCGCCAGACGCGGCGCAGCGCGGTCGACGAATAGTCCTTGAGCGGCTGCTCGTCGCCGCTTGCGTAGAAGGCGCCAAGCGCCGTGGAGAGCACCCGCACATCCGCGGCGGCGAGGTTTAGGCCCTTCGCGCCAGTAGGCGGCACGATGTGCGCCGCGTCGCCCGCGAGGAAGAGCCGGCCGTAGCGCATCGGCTCGACCACCAAGCTCCGCATGGCGATGATGCCCTTCTGGAAGATGCGCCCCTCGGCGAGGCGCCAGCCGTCGAGGGTTTCCAGCCGCGAGTGCAGCTCGTCCCAAATGCGGCCGTCGGGCCAGTTCTTCACATCATCGCTCGGCTCGCACTGCAGATAGAGGCGCTGGATCTGGGGCGAACGCGTGCTCACCAGCGCGAAGCCGCGCTCGTGGTGCGCATAGATCAATTCGTCGGTCGACGGCGGCGCCTCGACCAGGATGCCGAACCAGCCGAACGGGTAGATGCGAGTGAACTCGCTTCGCATGCGCGACGGAATCGAAGGTCGCGTGATGCCATGAAAGCCGTCGCAGCCGGCGATGAAGTCGCAGGAGAGCTCGGCGAGCTTGCCGTCATGGTGGAAGCGGATCTTCGGCTCGGCGCCGTGGAGATCGTAGACCGCCGCGTCCTTCACCTCGAAGAGCAGCTTGCCATTCGCGGCGAGGCGCGCGGCGACCAGGTCCCTGATCACCTCGTGCTGCGCATAAACCATGATCGACCGTCCGCCGGTGAGGCTTGGAAAGTCGATGCGGTGCGAGCGCCCGCCAAAGCGCAGATAAATGCCGTTGTGCACGAACCCTTCGCGCTGCATGCGCTCGCCGACGCCCGTCGCTTTAAGCAGATCGACGGTGCCCTGCTCGAGCACGCCGGCGCGAATCGTCGCCTCGATCTCGGCGCGGCTTCGCGTCTCAAGGACCACCGAATCGATGCCATCGAGGTGCAGGAGATGGGAGAGCAATAAGCCCGCGGGCCCCGCGCCAACGATGCCGACCTGCGTGCGCATCAGAGCGGGGTCCATGCTGCTAGCAGCGCGAGCGCGCGGCAGTCGGCAAGCGCCGGCGCAGGAATGAAGCGCACGGCGAGTGCGATGGCGAGCGGGATGAACATCAGGGCCGCTGGATGGCCTGGAGATCGATCACGGGCCGTATAGGCTCCTCCGCATGCTAGATTTTGTTCGTGAAGCGTAACGACTATCTCGAGCGAATTCTCAAGGCGCGCGTCTACGACGTGGCAACCGAGTCGCCGCTCGAGCCGGCGCACGCGCTTTCCGAGCGGCTGAAGAATCGCGTGCTCATCAAGCGTGAGGACCTGCAGCCGGTATTCTCGTTCAAGCTGCGTGGCGCCTACAACAAGATGGCGGCGCTGCCGCGCGCGCGCCTCGCGCGCGGCGTGATCGCGGCGAGCGCCGGAAATCACGCCCAGGGAGTGGCGCTCGCCGCGCAGCGTCTGCGCTGCCGCGCGCTCATTGTCATGCCGGTGACGACGCCGCGCATCAAGGTCGAGGCGGTCCAGGCGCGCGGCGCCCAGGTGAGGCTGCACGGCGACTCTTACGCCGAAGCGTACGAAGAGGCGCTGCGCCTGAAGCGCGAGCGCGGGCTGGTCTTCGTGCACCCCTACGACGATGCGCAGGTGATCGCCGGCCAAGGCACCATCGGCATGGAGATCCTGCGCCAGCATCCGGGCGAAATCGACGCCGTCTTCGTACCGGTCGGCGGCGGCGGCCTGATCTCCGGCATCGCGGCCTACATCAAGCGCGTACGGCCGGCGATACGCATGGTCGGCGTCGAGCCGGTGGATGCCGACGCCATGACGCGCTCGCTCAAGGCCGGTCGGCGGGTCAAGCTCGAGCAGGTGGGGCTCTTCGCCGACGGTGTCGCGGTGAAGGAGGTCGGGCGCGAGACCTTTCGCCTATGCCGGGCGCTCGTCGACGAGATGGTGCTCGTCGATACCGACGAGATGTGCGCCGCGATCAAGGATGTCTTCGAGGATACGCGCGTGGTCCTCGAACCGGCGGGTGCGCTCGGCGTCGCGGGCGCCAAGCGCTGGGTCGAGCGCCATGGCGCGCGCGGCAAGACACTCGTCGCCATCGCCTCGGGCGCCAACACGAATTTTGATCGGCTGCGCTTCATCGCGGAGGAGGCGGAGCTCGGCGAGCATCGCGAGGCGGTCCTCGCCGTGACGATTCCCGAGCGGCCCGGGAGCTTCAAGCGCTTCTGCGCCACCCTCGGCGCGGCCAACATCACCGAATTCAACTACCGCATCGCGGACTCACGCGAAGCCCACATTTTCGTCGGCATCGAGGTGAACGGCCGCGGGCAGACGGCGCGCATCGTGCGCAATCTGCGCCGGCATGGGCTGATCACCCTCGACTTGTCGGACAACGAGATGGCGAAGCTGCACGTGCGCCACATGGTCGGCGGTCGCGCTCCGTTCGCCAAGCACGAGCTCCTCTATCGCTTCGAATTTCCGGAGCGCCCCGGGGCGCTGATGAAGTTTCTGGAAAACCTGCGGGGCGACTGGAACATCAGTCTCTTCCATTACCGCAACCATGGCGCGGACTACGGGCGCGTCCTCGTGGGTATCCAGGTGCCGAAAAACGAGATGCGCGCCTTCCGGGGTTTCCTGCGCAAGCTCGGCTATCCGTACGCCGAGGAAACGCGCAATCCGGCCTACCGCCTGTTCCTCGTCTAGGAGTTGCGCTTCACTTCATCCGCGTAGCACACCGGCGAGGCAAGCGCGCTCGGCGTGCCGGCCTGCGGCTCGCCGAGGTAGGCGAGGCCTTCCGGGTCGCGCCGGTAGACACCGCGCTCAGTGACGACGTAATCCATCGGGATGTCCCAGGACTGCGGGAAGATGCTGTCGAGCCGAGCGAGCTCGTAGGAGATGCCGATGGTCACCGGCCGCTTGGCAAGGGCGGCGAGCGTGCGGTCGAAAAAGCCGGCACCGTAGCCCAAGCGATAGCCTTGCGCGTCCCAGCCGTTCATCGGCAGCAGCACGACTTCGGGTTGGACCTCGGGCGAGTCGGCCGGATAGGGGATATCGAGGGCGCCGTGCGCGAGCTTCACACCCGGATGCCATTCCCGAAAGACGAGCGGCTGCCGCGGCGCGACCACGACAGGGAGCGCTGTCAACGCGCCCCGCTCCCGAGCCGTTCTGGCAAAATGGCGCGCGTCGTACTCGCCTTTGATCGGCCAACAAAAAGCGAGGCGGCTATGGGCGATTCCGGGGAACGAAAGCTCCAGATAACTGTCGATGCGCCGGCGCCAGAGCTCGAGCGTGCGCGCATCGACGGCTGCGCGCGCCGCGATGAGCCGCTCGCGTTGGGTCTTGCGCCAGTCTTTGAGTGACGCCGGAGCCGCGGACATAAGGATTTCGAGTCTCATGGTTTTGATGAAGTTGCGCAAACTCGCGGCCGCCTTGGCACTATCAGTCCTGCCGCTTGCTGCGCCGGCCGCGCCCAGCGACGACGCGCTCCTTGGCGCCTACGATGCGTATCGCGCGGGGGACGCGCTCAAGTTCGCCCGCTATGCGAAGCGGCTCGACGGCCACCTGCTCACGCCCTGGATCGACTACTGGCGCATCGCGATGCGGCTTGAGGACACGCCGAAAGCGGAAGTGCTCGCTTTCCTCGACCAGCATGAGAACAGCTACGTCGCCGAGCTCCTGCGCGGTGACTGGTTGAAGGTTCTCGGCAAGCGCGCGGACTGGCAGGAGTTCGAGCGCCAGGCGGCCCTCTACGCGCGCGAGGACCTGGAAGTGCGCTGCTACGGGGCGCTCATGGCCGAGGAGCGCGGCGAGGAGACCCAGCCGCAGGACGCGGCATGGATGTGGCTCGATCCGCACGAGTTCCTCGACGGCTGCGCCAAGCTCGGCGAGCGGATGCTGGACGACGGCCGCGTCACGGTGACGGACGTATGGCGCCGCGTGCGCCTGCTCTTCGAGCGCGGGCAGATTACGGCAGCGAAGACGGCGCTCGGCTATCTGGAAAAGGCCGATTCACCCGATGAGCGGCTCCTCGCCGAAGCGGCCCGGCAGCCCAAGCGGGTCCTCGACCGGCTGCCGCGCAACCTCGAGCACCGCCCGACCCGCGAAGTCGTCATCCTCGCGCTCCTGCGCTATGCGCGAATCGAGCCCGAGCTGGCGGCCAAGGTGCTCGAGGGCCGCCTCGCGGGACGACTGCCGGAGGCGGACGTGCACTACCTGTGGGCCGCCCTCGGTTACGAAGGCGCGCGCGAACATCACCCCGACGCGCTCAAATGGTATGCGCACGCCGGTCATCAGCCGCTCGACGAAGATCAGCTGGCATGGAAAGTCCGGGCGGCGTTGCGCGCCGGGAACTGGCAGCTCGTGCACGACACGATCGATCGCATGGCCTCCGCGCAGCGCCATGAATCCGCCTGGACCTACTGGTACGGCCGTGCGCTTGCCGCACAAGGCGAGGAGACGGGCAGCCGCGCCTATTTCCTGCGCATTGCCGGCCAAACCGATTTCTACGGGCTCCTCGCGGCGGAAGAGCTCGGTTATGTCTCCACCCTCCCGGAAACGAGCTACGTGCCCACGCAAGCCGAGGTCGATGCCGCGCGCGAGGACCCGGGCCTCGCGCGTGCCGTGGAGTTGATTCGCCTGGGCTTGCGTACGGAGGGCGTGCGCGAATGGCTCTTCGCAATCCGCTACTTCGACGACGTGAAGCTCCTCGCCGCGAGCGAGTTCGCGCGCCGCTCGGAGATCTGGGACCGTTCCATCCAGGCGGCCGATCGCACGGTGCGAATGCACAACTTCGCGCTGCGCTACCCGCTTCCGTACCGCGACGTCTTCTACGAGTACGCCAAGACCTATGACCTCGACGTCGCCTGGGTGCTCGGCCTCGTACGGCAGGAGAGCCGCTTCATCACCGATGCGCGCTCGGCGGCCGGCGCCGCGGGTCTCATGCAGGTGATGCCGCGCACGGCCCGCTTCGTGGCGCAGAAAATCGGCCTTCGCAACTACAAGAAGGGCGTGACCGAGATCGAGACCAACGTGACGCTCGGCACGGGTTACATGCGCCTGGTCCTCGATCAGCTCGGCCATCCGGTGCTCGCCTCCGCCGCCTACAACGCCGGCCCCTCGCGTGCTCGCCGCTGGCGCGACACGAGCCGGTCCATCGAGGGGGCGATCTATACCGAGACCATCCCGTTCACCGAAACGCGCGACTACGTGAAGAAGGTCATGGCGAACTCGGTGTTCTACGCCGCGCTGATCGCGAAGCAGGTGACGCCGCTCAAGGCGCGCCTCGGCATGATCGGACCGCGCGGTACGGCCGAGCCGGTGGAAGACGAGATTCCCTGAGGCTGTAACCCGGCTCTCATGAAGGTCGACAAGGTGCTGGTCTTGGGCGGATCAGGCTTCATCGGCCGCCATTTCGTCGCGCGACTCGTCGGCCGCGAGATCAAGGTGACCGTGCCCTCGCGGCGCCGCGAGCGGGCAAAGCACCTGATCGTTTTGCCGACCGTGGACGTCATCCAGGCGGACATTTGCGATCAGGCGGCGCTCGAGCGCGTGATGCGGGATCACGACGCGGTCGTCAATCTGATTGGCATCCTGCACGGCGATTTCAAGCGCGCGCACGTCGATCTGCCGCTCGCCCTCGTGCAGGCCTGCCGCGCCACGGGTGTCAAGCGCCTCATCCATATGAGCGCGCTCGGCGCCGCGGTGGACGGCCCCTCGGAGTATCAGCGCACCAAGGGCCGAGGCGAGCAGGCGGTATGCGAGGCGAAAGATCTTGATGTCACGGTCTTCCGGCCGTCGGTGGTGTTTGGACCCGAGGATCGCTTTCTCAACCGCTTCGCGAGCATGGCGCGTTTCATGCCCGTGATCGCCGTACCCTGCCCCCAGGCGGTCTTTCAGCCGCTCTACGTCGGCGACTTGGCGCAAGCGATGGTCGCCGCGCTCGACGACGAGGCATCGCACGCGCAGCTCTACGAGCTTGGCGGACCGCGCCAATACACGCTGATTGAGCTCGTGCGGCTCGTTTGCGCCCTCACCGGCCGCCGCCGCGTTGCCATCGGCCTCCCGGATTGGGCCTCGCGCCTGCAGGCGGCGGTGCTCGAAAGGCTTCCCGGCCGCCTGATGACCCGCGACAACTATCGGTCGATGAGCGTCCCGAACGTTACGCGCGCGGCCTTTCCGTTCGGCATTGCGCCGCAGCCGATCGAGGCGGTCGCCCCGGCATACCTGCTGCCCTGGGGGCCGCGCGAGCGCTATCCCGAGATGCGCTGGCGCGCGCGGCGGTAGCCGGCCTCGCCGTCAGCCGCGCTTGGCGACCGTAACGACGCCAGCGAGACTGTCCCAACCGGAGGTGTGGCCGACGTTTTCGAGCTCCGTGAGTAGACGCGGCCAGTCGGCCTGCGGCGCGCACAGGGCGTGCAGGCACGCATGGAGCGCTTCATGCCCTTCGCCCGCGGCCGCCGCGGCGAGGTGCGCGGCGCTGATTGCGCTCGTACGGCCAAGGCGCGGCTCGAGCCAGCGCCAGAGGCCGCGCGCCTGAACCTCGCGGCCGAGCTGGCGAAGCGCGATCAGCACGCCGCCGAGGTAATCATCGCCCGAGGGCGTGAGGCCGGGTCCGAGGCCGATCAACATCACGGCATCCTCGTCGAGCGCATTGCCGACCAGCCAGCGCTCGATCGCGTCCAATGCCGGTTGCGCGTGCCCGCTCATCGAGTTGTGCGCGTCCACCACCAGGCAGCCTAAGCCTTCGCGCGGCACGCGCGCGCGCGCCGCGCGCTCGAGCGTGCGAACGTCCGGCGTCGCGCCGCCCGGGAGCGGCGCGGGTGACCAGCGCTCGGCGTTTTGCGTGTCGAGCGCAAGGCGATCGCCGACCGCTGGCAGCGAAAACTGCGGCACGAGCGCGTTCAGCGGCCCGTGGCCAAGCGACGCATCACCGACACAGGCATAGCGCCCGGACGCGAAGCGCGCGTAGCAGCTGCGGCGAAAAACGGCGCAGACCTCGCCTTCGCCGTCGAGAGCCGCTTCTGCGGCGAAACGCCCGATGACGCTAACGGCGAGCTTCAATGTGACCGATGAAGGGAGCGCGCGTTCGGGAGCAGCATGCTGCGATAGTAAACTGCCTGCGCATGCAGCTCGTGATCGGCAACAAGAACTATTCGTCCTGGTCGCTCCGCCCGTGGCTCGCGATGAAGATGCTCGACATCGCGTTCGACGAGATTCCCATCCCGCTTTACGCGCCCGGCGCGAAAGCGCGCATCCTGGAGCATTCGCCCGCGGGCAAGGTGCCGATCCTCAAGGACGGAGCGCTCGTCGTTTGGGATTCGCTCGCCATCCTCGAATACCTCGCCGAGCGCTATCCGCGGCTCTGGCCCGCCGATCCCAGTGAGCGCGCGAAAGCGCGCTCAATCTCGGCGGAAATGCATTCCGGGTTTGCGCAACTTCGCGCGCACATGAGCATGAACGTGCGCAAACGCTATCCGGGCAAAGGACGCACGGCCGAGGTCGAGCAGGATATTGGGCGCGTCAGCGAGATCTGGGCTGCGGCGAAGGGCCCCTTCCTTTTCGGCGAATTCAGCGCCGCCGATGCCATGTATGCGCCGGTGGTGCTTCGCTTTCGCACCTACGCGGTCGAGGGACCAAACCAAAGGTATATGGATGCGATGCTCGCGCTGCCCGCGATGCGCGATTGGATCGAGGCGGCCGAGCGCGAACCCGAATCGATCGCCGAGCTCGATCTGTACGGGTGAAGACCTATGTTGTCGGCGGCGCGGTGCGTGACGAGCTGCTCGGGAGGCCTGTGCAGGATCGCGACCATGTCGTCGTTGGCGCCACCCCCGAGGAGATGGAGCGCGCGGGGTTCAAGCCGGTCGGCAAGGATTTCCCCGTGTTCCTGCATCCGCAGACGCACGAGGAGTACGCGCTCGCGCGCACCGAGCGGAAAAGCGGCCGCGGCTACAAGGGCTTTACCGTGCACGCCTCGCCCGACGTGTCGCTGGAAGAGGACCTGCGTCGACGCGACCTGACCATCAACGCGATGGCAAAGGCCGAGGACGGCACGCTCATCGATCCGTACGGCGGCAAGCGTGATCTCGAGCAACGCGTCCTGCGTCATGTGAGCCAGGCATTCGCCGAGGACCCGGTGCGCATCCTGCGTGTCGCGCGCTTCGCCGCGCGCTTTGGCTTCGCCATTGCGCCCGAGACCCTGGCGCTCATGAAAGAGATGGTCGCGAGCGGCGAGACAGATTATCTCGTGGCGGAGCGCGTCTGGCAGGAGTTCGCTAAAGGTCTGATGGAGCGCGAGCCCGAGCACATGTTCGAGGTGCTCGAGGCGTGCGGTCTGCAGAAAAAACTGATGCCCGAGCTGCGCGAGCGTCTCGGCATCGCCGGCGGCTCGCTCGCCGTGCGCTTCGCGCGGCTATGCTGGCCGCTCAAGGAGCCGGAAGTCGAGGCGCTCTGCGAACGGCTCAAGGTGCCGGGCGACGTGCGCGAGCTCGCGCTCCTCGCCTGCCGCACGCGCGTCGCGCTTCGCGCATCGCGGCTCGCGTCGCCGCGGGCGCTGCTCGAGCTTTTGAAACGCGCCGACGCCTTCCGCAGGCCTGAGCGCTTCGCGCAGTTGCTCGAGGTCGCGCACCGCGACGTGCCGATCGTCGATACGGCACGCCTCGAGCGCGCGCTCGAGGCGGCGCTTTCGCTCGACGCCGGCACGATCGCCGCGCAGGCGCGCACGCCTGCCGAGATCCCGCGACTCATCGACGAGCGGCGCATCGAGGCCATCGCGCGCGCCTTATGAGGTTTCGTCTGGCGGCGCTTTACCGCAATCTCGTCGCGGGCGCCCGGCTTGCGCTTTTCCTGCCCGTGCGCGCCTTCGACTTCCGCGCTTCCCCGGTCGACTATGGCGCGCTCGTCACCTTCAATTTTGCCGTCTGGCTGATCGTGGCGGCGCTGCGCACCGGCGCAGAGGGCGAGTTCGACAGCGCGGCGCCCGCCATCTACCTCGCGTCGGTGCCGCTCGTCCTTGCGACAGCGCTCGTCGTCGCCCATGTCTACGAAGCGAGCGGAGGGCTCATCTTGATTGCGGTCGCGCTGACCGCAAGCGATGCCCTCTTCGAGCTGGTGGCGCTCGTGGTGCCGCCCGTTGTCGCGTTCACCGGCTTTGCGCGGCCAGCGATTCTCATCTTGCTCGCCTGGATCTGGGTGGTAGCGGTGCGCGCAGTCGTCGTGTGCGGCGGCACGCGGCGCCCGCAGGTGCTGAAAGCGGCGCTCGCCGTCACCGCCATGATCGCCGTCGGTTTCTTCGCCTTCCCGCGGACCGACGTGTGGAGCGAGCCCACCCTGGCGGACGAGCCGGCCCCGCTCGCCGACGAGCGCCTCTTTCATCTGCAGGGCCAGCTCATCGAGCGTGCGCTCGCGGCCGTCGAGCCGGGCCGGCGGCGCGTGCGCGATCTCTACTTCGTCGGCTTCGCGCCCGACGGCAGCCAGGACGTCTTCGTCAACGAAATGCGCTACGTGCGCCGTCTTTTCGACGAGCGTTACGGCACCGCGGGCCGCTCGATCGCGTTAGCGAACAGCCAGGACGCGCTGGAAGAGTTTCCGATCGCGAGCGTCACCAATCTCGAACGGGCGCTGCGACGCGTTGCCGAGCGCATGAATGGCGACCAAGACACGCTTTTTCTCTACGTCAGCGCGCATGGCGGTCCCGACCATCGGCTCTCCGCGGTGCAGCCGCCGCTCGAGCTCGCCTCGCTCACGCCGACGGCGCTCGCGCGCCTTTTGCAGGACGCCGGGATCAAGTGGCGCGTGATCGTCGTCTCGGCTTGCTACGCCGGCGGCTACATCGAGCCGCTGCGAGACGAGAACTCGATCGTCATCACCGCCGCGGCCGCGGAGCGCGCTTCGTTCGGGTGCGAAGTCGGCCGGGACTTCACCTATTTTGGCGAAGCGTACTTTCGCGATGCGCTTTCGCGCACGCGCTCGTTCACCGAGGCCTTCGAGCTCGCGCGCAACGGCGTCTCGAAGCGCGAAGCGCAAGAGGGCCTCACACCGTCGTTGCCGCAGATGTGGGTCGGCCGCGCGATCGCCGAGCGATTAAAGCAGCCGGGCGAGCGCCCAGACAAGTAGCGAAAGCAAAACCGTCGTGGCGAACGGGATGTAGTAGATCCGGCCGCGCACCGGGATCTGAAAATCGCCCGGCAGGCGGCGCCAGCGAAACCGGCGCAGGAGCGGCGTCGCCGCCGATAGAATCACCAGCGCCAAGAACAGCGTCACGAGCCACTTCACCATGATCGAACTCTATACCTGGAGCACGCCCAACGGCCGCAAGGTCTCCATCATGCTCGAGGAATGCGCGCTCCCGTACAACGTGCACAAGATCAATATCGGCACGAATAGCGAGCAGTTCGCGCCCGACTATCGGCGCATCAATCCGAACGGCAAGATTCCGTCGATCGTCGATTCCGATGGTCCGGACGGCAAGCCGATCGCCATGATGGAATCGGGCGCCATCTTGATCTATCTCGCGGCCAAAACCGGCAGCTTCCTGCCGCGCTCGGTGCGCGCGAAGTACGTCGCGCTGCAATGGCTGATGTTCCAGATGGGTGGCGTCGGACCGATGTTCGGCCAGGCGCATCACTTCATGCGGGCGAAGAAGGACGAGATTCCTTACGGCAGCGAGCGCTACGGAAGAGAAGCAAAACGCCTGTACGGCGTCATGGACCAGCACCTCGCCGAGCACGAGCACTTCGCTGACGAATATTCGATTGCCGACATCGCCATCTATCCCTGGGTCGCGCGCTACGAATGGCATCGCGTCGATCTCGGGGAATTTCCGAACGTCAAGCGCTGGTACGACGCGCTCGGCAAGCGCCCGGCGCTTCAACGCGGCATGGCCGTGCCGCAGACCTAGTTTCGCGCCAGCACCGCGGCGAGGATTCGCGGGTCGACCGGCTTCACGAGGTGCAGGTCGAAGCCGGCGTCGCGCGTGCGCTGGCGGTCCTCGGGCAGCCCGTAGCCGGTGACGGCGACGAGGTAGGGGCGCTTCTCCGGCGCCGCGGCGCGAATGTGGCGTGCGAGCTCATAGCCGTCCATGCGCGGCAAGCCGATATCGATGAGCGCGATCTCCGGCGGTGCGGCGCGCACGGCGTCGAGCGCCTCGGCACCGTCGGCGGCGACGCGTACGCGATGGCCTTCGAGCTCGAGCATGCGTTGCAGCGTTTCTCGCGCGTCGTCGTTGTCTTCCACAAGCAGGACGTCGCGCGAGCGCACCGGCGGCGGCGCCGCGCTTCGCCCGCGCAACGCCGCCGGCGGCTCGATGGCGGGCAGCCTTACGGTAAAGACGCTGCCGCGGCCCGCGCCTTCGCTCGCAGCATCGGCCGAGCCTCCGTGCAGCTCGGCAAGCCGCCGCACGAGCGTCAGTCCGATGCCGAGGCCGCCTTGCGAGCGATCGAGCGGCCGCTCGCCCTGAACGAAAGGCTCGAAGACGCGCGCCGCGAGCTCGGGCGGCATGCCGATGCCGGTGTCGGCGACACGCAGCACTGCATCGTCGGCTTCGCGCGTCACCGACACCGTGATCGTGCCGCGTTCCGGGGTGAACTTGAGCGCGTTGCCGAGCAGGTTGCCGATGATCTGCTCGAGGCGCGTGGCGTCCGCGTCAACCCAGACGCGCGAGAGTTGCTGCACGAGGCGGCGCTCCCCGCTGCGGCCTCTCGAGCGCACGGTGGAGAGCGTGCGCGCCGCGGCCTCCGCGAGGTCGAGCGGGTGGCGCTGCAAGACGATCTTCCCGGTCATGGCGCGCGCCGCGTCGAGGAGGTCGTCGGTCATGCGGGCGAGGTGCTGCACTTGGCGGCTGATCACCGCTCGTGCGTGCGCACGAGCCTCCTCCTTGTCGGTGGCGAGGAGCTGGCTTGCGTTGGCGATGGCGCCCAGGGGGTTGCGCAATTCGTGGCCGAGCATCGCAAGGAACTCGTCCTTCGATCGGTTCGCTTCCTCGGCGATGGCGCGCGCGGTACGCTCCCGCCGCAGGAGATCCTCGCGCTCGGCTTCGCCGCGCGTGCGCTCGTCCGCGGCGACCGCGAGCGAATCGCTCACCTGGCGAATCTCGTCGATACGCGTCTCCGGCAGCTTGAGCGGCTCGCGCCGGCCGAGCGCGCGTGCCGCGGCGCCGAGCTCGGCCATCGGTCGCGCAATGCCGCGGCCGACGAGCAGGGCGACAAAGGCGGCGAGCGCAATCGAAAGGAGGAGGCCGCCGCCGTAGACGAAAAGCGATCGCAGCGCCGCGCGGTCGACGTAGCCTCGCGGAATGCCGATCGCCACGGTCCAGCCCGTTTCATGCGAGCGGCTGAAAGCGGTGTAGGCCGCCTCGCCCTCGAGGAGCTGCGTAATGCCGGAGCCTTCATCGCCCTGGCCCATCATCGCCTTCAGCCCGTCCGCGGGCCCCGTGCCGAGGTATTGCGCGTGCTGGCGCGAGCGCGCGACGCGCATCTCATGCCCATCGAACACCGACACGACCCAGTCCGGGGGTACGCGCTGCCGGTTGACGATCTCGAGGATTCCGTCCGGCTTCACCGCAGCGCTCACGACATAGCGCAGCTCGCCCTGGCGCACCACGGGCACTCGCACCGGAACGGCGTACTGGCCGCCGACGCCACGCGCAAGGTAGCCGATCACCGGAGAGCTCGTGCGCAGCGCGCGCTCATAGCTCTCGCGCTCGATGATCGGCCCGAGCGGCACTTCGATCGGCGCGCGAGCATTCAACAGTTGTCGGCCCCTCTGGTCGGCGAGGATGACGGTGAACCACGTGGGGTTGGCATCCAGCACACGGCGCGCAACGCCATAGAAGCTCTCCAGGTCGCCGCCGTCGAGGAAGCGCGAAGCGCCGAGCGCCTGGAGCACGGACGCCGAGCGCTGCAGCTCCGCATCCACCGCCGTGGATAGCGCGCGCGCAAGCTCGATGCCGGCGCGCTCCGCCTGATTTCGCTGCTGATGCATGAGCGCGAGCAGGCTCACGCCCGAGACGATGGCGAGCGGCATGAAGGCCGCGCCGGCGAGATATAAAAGCCGGGCGCGAAGCGTCACGCCGCTCTTCATCGTCGGGCGTGCCTTTGGAGAAAAGCGTTGATCTCCTCGACGCGAAGCTGCGGCTCGCCCGCGATCGGCTTCGTGCCAACCACGCGATTCATCCAGGCCATGTTTTCCTGCATGCGCGCGACCACCGACGGCCATTCGGCGGCGCTGTGGCGCTCTGGATCGGGCAGCACATGGCACTGGCTGCAGGCGAGGCGAAACGCCTCGCCCTCGGGGCGATAGAGATCAGGATAGCGCCGCGCGTCGAGCGGCTTTTGCGCATGGCGGCGTAGATAAGCGACGAGCGCGCGCTGCTCGTCGGCCGGCGGCGCATGCACCCCCGCCATCATGTCGCTCATCACGCGCCCGAGGTTGCCGCGCCCCTCCATGCGCTGCACCATGCGCTCGACGATGCCCGGCCATTTGGCTTCGTCGTGCATCGCCGGGTTGGGCAGGTTATGGCATTGCACGCAGTAGCGCACCGCAAGCTTTGCGCCGTCGGAATCGCCCTCGGGCAGATCGGCAGGGTCGAAGGTGGGGGGCAATATCCGCTCGAGGAGCGGCCCGTGCGGGCTCTCGGCCCAGCGCTTTCGCGCCTCGCTCGTTTGGTCCGCGAGCGCGCTCGCCGCGAGCGCGAGGAGAGCGATGACGCTACAAGCTCGCACGGCGATCGCCGTCCTGGAAGCCAAGGAGCGCCGCGCAATCGCCGGTGCCAACCGCGAGCACCTTGAAGAGCTCGCCCATTTCCGCCGGCGAAAGGAGCTTCTGCGCCTCGGCGGCGATCGGCGCGTAGTGAAGCGCGTTCGCCGCGTTTGCTTCGCCGAGCACCTCCGTGATGCCGCAATTGACGAGGAACTGCGCCTGCGACGTATAGCCGAGCACGCTCGCGCCGCCGGCGCGCGCCGCTTCCGCGAGCGCGCTGAAGTCGACATGCGCCGTGATGTCCTCTTCGCCCGGATGCGCGAACGGATCGGCATGCGCGCGATGCCGGTAATGGCACATCAGCGTGCCGCTTGAGCGCTGCGGGTGGTAGTACTCGCGCCGCGGAAAGCCGTAGTCGATGACGAGGATCACGCCGTCCTCGAGCGATTGCGCTAGCGTTCGCATGGAAGCGCGGGCGAGGAGACCGATCTCGCTGACATACGGCACGGGCACCGAGATGCGCTCGGCCGCGGCGAGGAGCTCGCCCGCCGCCGGCCGCTCGGACCACCGGAGCGCCGCGTCGACGCCGCGCTCGAGGATGCCGCTCTCGCTCCAATGCACGACGTGAACCGGCATCGCGTCGAGCACCTCGTTCGCGATCACCGCGCCGCGCAGGCGCTCGGGCAGCCGCTCGAGATGGCGCACGCGCTCGCCGAGCCGCTCGCGCTGGCGATGGCGCAGCTCGGCGCTCGTCTCGAGCACCCAGTATTCGCAATCGAGCTCGCGCGTCAGCACCTCGGCGAGCGCGCCGCTGCCGGCGCCGAGCTCGATGATCCGCTCGAAGCCGCGCAAGGCGCGCGCGAGGGTTCGGCCAAAGAGTGGACCGAGCTCGGGCGCGGTGACGAAATCGCCCTCGGCGCCGAACTTGCGCGCGCTGCTCGCGTAATAGCCCGAGCCCGGCTCGTGCAGCGCGAGCTGCATATAGCGCGCGAACGACACCCAGCCGCCGGCGGCGGCGATCTCTTCGACGATGCGGGCTCGCGCCGACATGCGGAAAATTTACCCTAGAATTCCGCGCCACCATGACCGAATCGCTCGCGGGCAAAAGCGCGCTCGTCACCGGCGGCGCGCGGCGCCTGGGCGCGGCGATTGTTCGGCGCCTGCATGCCGCAGGCGCGAATGTCCTGATTCATTACCGCGATTCGGAAGCCGATGCCGCCGGGCTTACCGCCGAGCTGAACGCCGTGCGCGCAAAAAGCGCGGCCAACGTGAAGGCGGAGCTGCTCGCGCCGATCGCGCCGCGCGCGCTCGTGTCGGCAGCGAAGGATGCGTTCGGCGGGCTCGATATTCTCGTGAATAACGCATCGAGCTTCTTTCCCGTGCCGATAGGGCAGATCGAGCCGTCGCACTGGGAGGAGCTCGTCGGCTCCAACCTGCGTGCGCCGCTTTTCATCTGCCAGCAGGCCGCGCCGGAACTTGCGGCGCGCGCGGGCTCGATCGTCAACATCGTCGACATCCATGCCGAGCGGCCGCTGAAGGGCTATCCGGTGTACAGCATCGCCAAAGCGGGCCTCGCGGCGCTCACGCGCTCGCTCGCCGTCGAGCTCGCACCCCACGTTCGTGTGAATGGCGTCGCGCCCGGCGCCATCGCCTGGCCCGAGGACGGACAATTCGACCCGGCGGAGCGCCGCCGTGTCGTCGCCACCACGCCGCTCGCGCGCGTTGGCAGCGCCGAGGACATCGCGCAGGCGGTACACTTCCTCGCCGCCGCCGGTTACGTCACGGGCGAGATCATCGCCGTCGATGGCGGCCGCTCGCTTTCCATATAGACATGAGCACTCACGCCGTACGCATCGCCGATCCACGCAAGCGCGACTACGAAGCGGGCAAGCTCGCGAAACGCATCCGCCGGCAGATGGGCGAGGCGATCGCCGACTTCGAGATGATCGAGGAGGGCGATCGCATCATGGTCTGCCTTTCGGGTGGCAAGGACAGCCACTCGCTCCTCGACGTCCTTCTTTCGCTGCAGCCCAAGGCCCCGATCCGCTTCGAGCTGATCGCGGTCAACCTGGACCAGAAGCAACCGGGCTTTCCGGCCGAAGTGCTGCCTCGCTACCTCGAAGCCCGCGGCGTCCCCTATCGCATCATCGAGCAGGACACTTATTCGGTGGTGAAGCGCGTCGTTCCGGAAGGCAAGACGCAGTGCTCGCTATGCTCGCGGCTGCGCCGCGGCGCGCTTTACCGCGTCGCCGCAGAGCTCGGCGCGACCAAGATTGCCCTCGGGCACCATCGCGACGACATTCTCGCCACGTTCTTCCTCAACCTGTTCCACGGCGGACAGCTGAAGGCGATGCCGGCGAAGCTCCGCTCGGACGATGGACGACACGTCGTGATCCGTCCGCTCGCGTATGTGGCCGAAGCGGACCTCGCCGCTTACGCCGTCGAGCGGCAGTTCCCGATCATTCCTTGCAATCTGTGCGGCTCGCAGGAGAACCTGGAACGTCGCACGATCGGCCAGATGCTCGCCGACTGGCAAAAGCGCCACCCGGGACGGATCGAGTCGATTCTGCGCGCGCTGACCGAGGTGCGGCCCTCGCATCTCCTCGATCGCAAACTTTACGACTTTTCGGAACTTCCTTAACGCTCTCGGCTCATGGCCACCCCCGGGGTGTCGGCTGGTCGCGTCACAGAGCGCTACTAGAATGCCCCGAATGAGAGCACGTCGCACGATCCGCTACCTGAAGGCCGCCATGTTCTCGGCGCTGACAGGCGCCGCGGCGTGCAGCGCGCTCGCCGACGGACTGGCACCGGATCCGGGAAAGACGCACGAAGCGGTCGTCCAGGTCTACGGTGCGCGCACCATGGGCGTGAAGGGCCTCTTTGGCGTCCACACGTGGATCGCAGTCAAACCCACTGACGCGTTGTCGTGGACCGTCTACGAAATCATCGGCTGGCGGCTGCGCTGGTCGGACACGGCGCTCGTGATTCGCGAGCGGCAGCCCGATGCGCCGTGGTTCGGCTCGGAAGCCCAACTCTATGCCGACAAGCGCGGCGCCGGCGTGGACGACCTTATCAAACGCATCGACAAGGCGGCACGCGCCTATCCCTACGCCAACACCTATACGCTCTGGCCGGGACCCAATTCGAACACCTTTACCGCCTGGATTGCGCGCCAGGTGCCCGAGCTACAGGTCGACCTGCCAGCGACCGCCGTGGGCAAGGACTACATCGGCGCCACGTTCGTCTCTACGGCACCGAGCGGAAGCGGCTTCCAGTTCACCCTGGCGGGCCTCCTTGCCGTCGCGGCCGGCCCGGTCGACGGCTTCGAATTGAACCTGCTCGGCCTCAACTTCGGCGCCAGCGGCTCGGGCATCAAGCTGCCGCTTGTCGGGCGGGTGACGCTGCCGCACTTCTCCGAGTCCTCGAAGCGCTGAGCGAGTGGAAGAGCTGCGGCGCGAGGTGCTCGCGCAGGCCATCGTTTGGGTCCCGACGTTTCTCGTCGCGCTCGGGCTTCTGCTGCTCTTCCTCGTCTTTTCGCGCGTCGCCCACTTCGGCGTGCTGCGCATCGTCGAGCGCGCGCGCGCACGGGCCGCTCGGGGCACTTCTTGCCAGCATTGCGCGCATCGCGCTCGCCGTCCTCGCGAGCCTCGGCCTCACCGGTTTCGCGCTCGGCTTCGCGCTGAAGGACAGCATTGCCAACCTTCTCGCCGGCGTGCTCATCCTCCTCTACCGGCCCTTTGACGTCGGCGATCACATCGACTTCGCCGAGACCGAGCAGGTGCTCGTTCCCAACGGAAAACTGCTAACCGACCCAATCCGGGTGGCGAAGACGCCGCCCGCGACACAAAGCTCGCCCGGCTAGCTCGTCTTCACGTAGCCCGGCTCGATCTGCACGTTGACGAGCGCCTGGCGCTTCTCGTCGCGCACGATCTTCAGCGAACGCTCGAGCGCCGGCATCAGCTCCTTTGACTCCGCGACCCGCTCGCCGTGGCCGCCCGAGGCGCGGATGACATGCTCGAAGCGCGGCGAGGGCTCGAGCGTTGCGAAGGGCGGCTCCTTCATCGCCGCGGCATGGCCCTTCGGGTAGGTGGCGAGGGTGGAGCGGTGCACGGCCGCCCAGCGGGCGTTGTTCGCAATGATGAAGAGTACGGGCAGGCGCATCGCCTCCGATACGTAATGCCCCGCGGTCGGATTGCCGAACATGTACGAGCCATCGCCAAGCGCGCAGATCACCGTCTTCTCCGGCGCGGCGAGCTTCGCGCCCAGCGCCGCGCCCAAACCCCAGCCGAGGCCGCCCGCCGAGGCGTTGCCGAAGTAGCGCCCCGGTTCCTTGATCACCATCTCTTCCAGCACCGTCGGATACTCATTGATGAGGATCGTGCGCTCATCCATGAGCTTGTTCAGGCAGGCGGAGAGCCATTTGCCGGTGATCGCGTTCGGCATCGGGTCGGTACCCGCGCGCGCCTTTTTGCGGATCGCTTCGCCGACGTCCGTGACCGCCTTGCGGCGCGTCTCGATCTGCTTCACCGAAGGCGCCTCTTTCTGTGCCGCGCGCCAGAGCGTTTCGAGGGTCGGCGCGATCGCGCCGGTGAGCGCGATGTCGGTGCGGAAACCGCGCAGCGGATAGCGGGCGAAAAGCGGATCCGGGCCGATGTGAATGACCTGGGCATCCGCCTTCGGCGCGCCTTCTTTCGGGATCCACGGGACGTCGCAATCGACCACCAGCACGACGTCCGCCTCCTTGATCAAGGCGTGCGGGTCCCATCCGCAATGCATCGGGTGCTCGGTCGAGAGCGCGAGAAAACGAGGCCGGTAATGGATGACCGGCACGGCGAGCGCGGTCGCGAGGCGTTCGAGCGCACGCGCCGACTCCGTGGTGCGGCCGCCGTTCGCCGTAATGAGGAGCGGCCGCTTCGCGTTGCCGAGGAGCTTCGCTGCCCGCGCGAGCGCCTCGGGATCTGCAGCGGGCGGCGTCGCCGGCGTGATCAGCGGCTTGTCGCTGATTGGCGAAGAGAAGCTCGAGGCCAGAATCTCGCGCGGCAGCGTTACGTACACCGGTCCCTGCGGCTCGCTTTGCGCAATGGCGAGCGCGCGGTCGATCACCGTCTCCACCTGCTCGGCGTGGCGCAACTCGTAGTCCCACTTCATGAACTCGCGCAGCATCCCGCCCTGGTCGAAGTGCTCCTGCG
Organism: Burkholderiales bacterium; assembly: GCA_046263015.1. GTDB lineage: Bacteria > Pseudomonadota > Gammaproteobacteria > Burkholderiales > SG8-39 > SCGC-AG-212-J23. The sequence continues at coordinate 25,755 of JBHELS010000206.1, forward strand.
CCCAGTGGATGTAGTTGTTGCGCGCAGCCGGCAGCGCACCCGATTCGGTAATCGGCGTGCGGCCGGCGGTGAAGAGAATCGGCACGTTCTGCCGCGAAGCGTTGATCAGGCCGTTGATTGCGTTCGCCGTGCCGACGCCAACGTGCACCATCATGGCCTGCGGCCGGCCGGTGATCATCGTGTAGCCGTGCGCCATGGCGACGCCCATGTTCTCGTGCGGCACGAGAACGACGCGCGGCATCTTCCAGGCGAGGCTCTGCCCCTTCGCGCAGGCCTCGACCACTGGCGCGAAATCGGTGCCGCCATT
>JBHELS010000207.1:0-3010 GCA_046263015.1 Burkholderiales bacterium
AACAGCCTCCTCGCAAAGGCAAGCGCTAGCCGGCGAGGAGCCGCGGCAGCCAGAGCGAGATCGCCGGGAAGAGCGCGAGCAGCGTGAGAAGCAGAAGATCGGCAACGATGAACGGCGCGACGCCGCGGTAGATCGTGCGCATCGGGATCTCGCGCGCGAGGCCATGGAGCAGGAAGACGATGACGCCGATCGGCGGGATGATCATCCCGAGCTCGATCACGACGACGTTGATGACTCCCCACCACACTGGGTCGTAACCGAGCTTCACGACCACCGGCAGGACGAAGGGCAGCGTGATCAGCATCGCCGAGATCTCATCGAACACGGCGCCCAGCACGAGATAAGCGGCGAGCAGGACGAAGACGATGGCGATCGGCGCGAGCGGCAGCGCGCCGATCGCCTGCACGAGCGCCTCCGGAATGCGCGCGAGCGTAATGAAGTAGCTGAAAACGAACGCGCCGATGAGAATCACATAGAGCATCGCCGTGGCGCTTGCCGAATCGCGCAGCCCTTCGACCAGGTTGCGCCAGGTCAAGCGGCGGCGCGTGAGCGCGAAGAGGAACGAGAGCACCGCCGCGACCGACGCCGCTTCATTCACGGTGAAGACCCCGCTGTAGAGCCCGCCGAAGACGCCGGCGATCAGAATCAGCACCGGCGCCGCCTTGGCGAGCGCCGCCCGCTTCTCCGCCCACGGCACCGGCGAGAGCACCGGCGCCGCCTCGGGACGCAGGCGCACGATGAGCGTGATGGCCGCGAGGTTGACCGCGATCGCGAGAAGCGCCGGTACGATCGCCGCGAGGAAGAGATCGAAGATGAAGGTTTTCGCGACGATGCAGTAGAGGATCATCACGATGGACGGCGGAATGAGGGACTTGAGCGTGCCACCCGCGGCGATGGTGCCGGTTGAGAACGCGGGCGAGTAGCCGCGCTTCAGCATTTCCGGGAGCGCCACGCGCCCGAAAGTGGCGGCGGTGGCCGTCGACGAGCCGCACACCACGCCGAAGGCGGCGCAGCCGCCGATCGTCGCGTACGCGAGGCCGCCGCGCCGGTGCCCGAAGAGCGCGGCGACCGCCTTATAGATGTCGGCCGAGAACCCGGCGGTGGTCGCGAAGGTCCCCATCAGCAGGAATAGCGGCACCGTCGCGAGATCCACATTGGAAAGGACGCCCGCCGGCTCGTTCGCGAGCAGCGTCAGCGCCGGTCCCCAGCTCGACTGCAGCGCGACGCCCACGACGCCAACGATCATCATGGCGAAGCCGATCGGCACCTGCAGCAATATGAGCGCGAAGAGCGCGAGGAGGCCGAGCGCGCCGATGACGAGCGGCGTCACCGCGCGAACGCCCGTGCCCAGTCGCGCGCGGCGACGATCAGCTGAACGGCGACCGCGGCCCAGAGGATCAGGTCGACGCCGAACCAGAACGGCGCGATCGGGATCTGCAGCACGAAGGTCGTCTCGTGCGCGCGCGCCATCTTCGCGGCGTAGATCCAGAACTGCCACGCCGCTAGCGCGAGGATCGCGGCGACGGCGAGCGCGGCGACGGCATCGAGCACTTTTCCGAGCCGCGCGTGCAGCGTGCCGCCCAGCCGAATGGCGATATTGCCGCGCTCGATGAGCCCCACCGGAATGCAGCAGGCGATGGCGACGGCAATGGCGAGCCCGCCAAGGTCGCGCACGCCCTCGATCGGCCGGTTGGCGAGCCATCGCAAAAGGCCGTCGGCGAGCGTCATCGCCGCAAGGCCCATCAGGGCGATGAGCCCCACCACGGAGAGCGCCCGAGTCGCAGTGAGCGTTAAGCGCTCGAGCGCTGCCAGCATCTACTTCTTGGTACCGCGCTCCTTGTCGATCTCCGCGACCATCGCCTTGTAGACCTCGGCGTGGCGCGGGCTTTTCGCCGTCCAGGCTTTGATCACCGGCTCGAAAGCGACCTGCGCCGCCTTCTGATCGGCGGCGTCGGGCAAGACGACCTTCCGTTTGGGATCGCTCTCGAGCTTCTTCACGAGCGAGCTGTCGTACTCGAGCATCGAGTCGATGTAGAGCTTGTTGATGTAATCCATGTCGTACTTGCGGATCGCGTCCTGCCCGGCCTTCGGCAGGCCGTCGAACACCTTCTTGTTCATGACGATCGCGAGCGGCACGGCGCCGAGCCTGATGAAGTAGTGGTGGCTCGTCACCCGGTCGAGGCCGAAGTCATAGAGCACCGCCGGCTGCGAGGTCGATGCATCAATCGTGCGGCGCGAGAGCGCTTCGGGCACTTCCGTCGGCGGCATGCCGACCGTCACCGCCCCGAGCGCCTTCAGCGATTCGATCTGGATCACGCCCGAACCGCGCACGCGCTTTCCCTTGAGGTCCTTGATTGAGTTGATGGGATAGTTCGAATGCAGGCTGAAGGGCGGCGTGCCCCACATGGCGATCGAGTAATAGTCGCCGTAGTCCTTGATGGCGCCGTTACGGACCAGCGCGGTATAGACGCGGGTGGCCTCGGCGAGATCCTGGAACATCCCCGGCAGCTCGATCACCTCGGTGTCCGGAAAGCGCCCCGGCGTGAACGGCGGCACGATGAAGCCGATGTCGGTCACGCCGTCGAGCACCATCTGCGCCTGCTGCTGCGGCGCGCGACCGAGCGCGCCGTTCGGATAGAGCTCGATCTCGATCGCGCCGCCCGCCGCCTTGTTGACCGCCGCGACCCAGGGCTTCTTGACCGTGTTGTAGAGCCGCTCCGTATCCGGCGAAAAGGTCGCCATCTTGAGCTTCACCGGCTGCTGCGCCCCCGCCACGAGCGGCAGCGCGAGGAGCAGCGCCAGCATCGTCTTGCGCATCAACGTCTCCAGTTAATTAGGGACGATCCCTATTTTGCTTCGTGCTGCATCGTCCATTCGGCGATGTCGCGCCGGCGGGCGAACCACACGCCCTTGTGCTTCTTCGCGTACTGCAGCATCTGACGCGCGACGGGGATGAGCGTTGGACGCGCGCCCATGTGGGCGTGCAAGGTGAGCTCGCACCACTTGGGAC
>JBHELS010000208.1:0-10391 GCA_046263015.1 Burkholderiales bacterium
GACACCGCACCGCTCGACGAGCACTGCGGCTGCTATACCTGCGGGCACTTCACGCGCGCGTATCTCTACCATTTGCAGAAAACCAATGAGATTCTCGGCGCCCGGCTGAACACCATTCATAACCTGCACTACTACCAGGAGCTGATGCAGACGCTGCGTGCGGCGATCGAAGCGAGGCGCTTCGCTGCCACGGCGCAGCGGCTTCTCGCAGAACGGACCCGCTATAATTCCGCGCTTTCCGCCGCACCATCCGAAGAGGATCCGCAGTGATCATCTCTCCCGCGTACGCACAAGCCATCGGCGGCGCCGACTCAGGCCTCATGGGCTTTCTGCCGATCATCCTGCTCTTCGTGATCCTTTATTTCCTGATGATCCGGCCGCAGATGAAGCGGGCGAAGGAGCAGAAGTCGATGATCGAGGCGCTGCAAAAAGGTGACGAGGTCGTCACGTCGGGCGGCCTCGTCGGACGCATCACCAAGCTCGGCGATCAATATCTCACCCTGGAGATCGCGCCCAATACGGAGATCGTGCTGCAGCGCTCGGCGGTGCAAGTGCCCCTGCCGAAGGGAACGCTCAAGACGCTGCAGTGAACCGTTTCCCGACCTGGAAATACGCGCTCGTCGCGCTCGCGGTTGCGCTCGCGTTCCTCTACACGCTGCCCAACTTCTTCGGCGAATCGCCGGCCGTCCAGGTCGCGAGCGCCAAATCGACCGTCAAGGTGGATCCGAGTGTCATCGCTCGCGTCGAGCAGGCGCTTCAGGCGGCGAACCTTCGTCCGACCGGCATGATCCTCGACCCGACCGGCGTGCGCTTGCGCTTCACGGATCCGGACACGCAGCTGCGCGCGAAGGACGTGATCGACCACGCGCTAAATCCCGACCCGAAGGATCCGGGGTACTCCGTCGCGCTCAATCTTCTCTCGGCCTCACCCACCTGGCTCACGGCCATTCATGCGCTGCCGATGTATCTCGGCCTCGACCTGCGCGGCGGCGTTCACTTCCTCCTGCAGGTGGACACCGAGGCCGCGATCACCAAGCGCGTCGAGAATCTCGCCGGCGACCTGCGCGCACAGCTGCGCGAGAAGAACATCCGTCACGGCGGCATCACGCGAGAAGCGCAAACGATTCGCATTCGGCTCCGGGACCAGGCGACGCGCGACCAGGCGCGTGGCTACATTCTCAACAACATTCCGGACCTGGCGGTCGCCGAGCGCGACGACGGGCAGAGTCTGCTGCTCGTTTGCACGGTGAAGCCCGAATTCCAAAAGCGCGTCATGGAAACAGCGCTGCAGCAAAATATCCAGACGCTTCATAAGCGCGTGAACGAGCTTGGCGTCGCCGAGCCCGTGATCCAGCAGCAAGGCGCCGACCGCATCGTCGTGCAGCTTCCCGGCGTGCAGGACGTTTCCCGCGCGAAGGAAATCCTGGGCCGCACCGCCACGCTTGAAGTGCGCCTGGTCGACGAGGAGGCGACGCGCTCAGGCTCGACCTTCGGCGTGGACGTCTTTCCCGAGCGCCGGCGCGACGGCTCGGTCGGACAAGTGCCGGTGAAAAAGCAGGTCTATGTGACGGGCGACCAATTCATCGGCGCTTCCGCCACCTTCGACCAGGACCAGCGTCCCGCCGTCGCGGTCGAGCTCGACGACGCCGGCGGCCGGACCATGCGCCAGGTGACGCGCGAAAACGTGAAGCACCTGATGGCCATCATTCTCTTCGAGAAAGGCAAGGGCGAGGCCATCTCGGTGGCGACCATCCAGAGCGAGTTCGGCAGCCGCTTTCAGATCACCGGCGCCTTTACGCCGAACGAGACGCGCGACCTCTCGCTCCTCATCCGCGCGGGCTCGCTCGCCGCGCCGATGGAGATCATCGAGGAGCGCACCGTCGGCCCGAGCCTCGGCCGCGACAACATCTCGAAGGGTTTCCACGCCACCCTGTGGGGCTTCACCGCCATCGTCGTCTTCATGTCGATCTACTACGTGGTATTCGGGCTCATCTCGTCCCTGGCACTCGCCGTCAATCTGCTCTTGCTCATCGCGCTGCTTTCGCTGCTGCAGGCGACGCTCACCCTGCCCGGCATCGCGGCGATCGCGCTCACGCTCGGCATGGCGATCGACGCGAACGTGCTGATCAACGAGCGCATCCGCGAGGAGTTGCGCGGCGGCGCCACGCCGCAAGCGGCGATCGCGGCCGGTTATGAACGCGCCTGGGGCACGATCCTCGACTCGAACGTCACGACGTTGATCGCCGGGCTTGCGCTCCTCATCTTCGGCCAGGGTCCGGTGCGCGGCTTCGCCGTGGTGCATTGCCTGGGCATCCTCACCTCCATGTTCTCGGCGGTGACGGTGTCGCGAGCAATCGTCAACCTGACCTACGGTCACCGGCGGCGCGTGCAGCGGCTGCAAATCGGCAATACGGCCTGGAAATAGCGGCGATGGAATTCTTCAAGATCCGCCGCACCATCCCGTTCATGCGCTATGCGTTGATCTTCAACGTCATATCGCTCGTCACCTTCATCGCCGCGGTGTTCTTCCTCATCCACCGGGGGCTCAATTACTCGATTGAATTCACCGGCGGCACGCTGATCGAGGTCGGCTACAAGGAGCCGGCGAACGTCGACGCGGTTCGCCAGGCGCTCGAGCGCGCGGGCTACAAGGCCGAAGTGCAGAACTTCGGCTCCTCGCGCGAAGTGCTGTTGCGGATGCATCTCGAGAAAAATCAGTCCACCTCCGACCTCTCGCAAAAGGTCATGGGCATCCTCAAGCAGGAGAACGCGACCGCGGAGCTGCGCCGGGTGGAGTTCGTCGGCCCGCAGGTCGGGCGCGAGCTCGCCGAGTACGGCGCGCTCGCTCTCCTCGTCACGGCGGTGGGCATCGTCCTCTACCTGTGGATGCGATTCGAATGGCGCTTCGGGCTTGCGGCCATCATCGCCAATTTGCACGACGTGGTGATCATCCTCGGCTTCTTCGCATTCTTCCAATGGGAGTTCTCGCTGCCGGTGCTCGCGGCGGTGCTCGCCGTCCTCGGCTACTCGGTGAACGAGTCGGTGGTGGTGTTCGATCGCGTGCGCGAGAATTTCCGCAAGATGCGCAAGGCTTCCACCGCCGAGGTGATCGACAGCGCAATTACCGGGGTCATCTCGCGCACCATCATCACGCACCTTTGCACGCAGATGATGGTGACCACGATGCTGATCTTCGGCGGCGTCGCGCTCCACTATTTCGCGCTCGCCCTCACCATCGGCATTCTTTTCGGCATCTACTCCTCGGTCCTCGTCGCGAGCCCGCTCGTCATGTGGCTCGGGGCGAAGCGCGAGCAGTTCATCAAGCCGGCGCGCAAGGATCGGCGCGATGAACACGAAGGCGCGGTGGTCTGACTACTTGAGGATCTGCACCAGGTTCGAGTAGTCGTCGGTCCAGGTACGCCAGTCCGGGCGTTCTTTAGGCGGTTCCGCGCCGGCCTCGACGATCGCCGGCGCCTCGAGCGCCTTGGCGGAGGGCGAGACGAGGACCCAGTCGCTGCGCGATTTCAGCGACTTGTCCTCGTCTTCGTCGTCGGGGTCGTCGCCAATCAGAGCCGCCGACAAGTCGAGCTCCTTCGCAAGCCGTGCCACGACCGGGATCAGGTCGAGGAACCGGTTGGACACATGGAAAGCCACGATGCCATCGGGCTTCAGGTGCCGCACATAGGTCTGCAGCGCTTCGCGCGTAATGAGATGCACCGGAATCGCATCGCTCGAAAACGCGTCCACCGCGATAACGTCGAAACCCTCCGGCGGCTCGCGCTCTAGCGTAAGCCGCGCATCGCCGAGTGCCACCTCGACCTTCGCGCGACTGTCGCCGAGGTAGGTGAATTCGCTGCGCGCGATCTGCACCACGTTCGCGTCGATGTCATAGAAGCGGAACACATCGCCCGGGCGCCCGTACGCCGCGATAGTGCCGGTCCCGAGGCCGATCACGCCGACGCGGACCGGATGGTCTTGTTTCGAATGAATCGCGGCGGCGATGCCCGAGCTCTCGGTGTAGTACGTGGTCGGCGTGCGCCGCAGGCGCTCGCTCAGGTATTGCTCGCCGTGCATGATCGTCCCATGCACCAGGCGCCGCAGATGCGAGTCATCGCCCGGGGCGCCGTATTCCTTTACGCGCAGCACGCCATAGAAGCTTCTCTTCGCCACAACGACGTCGCGCTGGTGGCGAAACCCGTCGTACGTCGCGCAGGCGCCAACGCCGAGGACGACGAGCAGACTTGCGGCGTACGCGATTCGCCCAACCTGCACGAAGCGCAGCGTCGCCAACACCGCGAGGGCGGCAAGCCCCACGCCGAGCTCGAAATAGCCCGTAAATACGAGCGGTGCGACCACCGCGACGAGCAGGCCGCCAAGGGCGCCGCCTGCGGATACGGTGAGATAGAACACGGTCAGCTGCCGCGGCGCCGGACGTGTGCGATAGAGCTCGCCGTGGCAAAAGAGGCAGCCGATGAAAAGCCCCGGCAGAAAGACGCCGAGCTGCAAGGCCAAGTTGTAGTGGTAATCGCTGTCGACCACGAGCCACGCCATGGCGAGGAGCGCGAAGAGCAAGACGGGCCAGAGGTAACGCGGCTGGTACCAGTTGCCACCCTCGAAAGCGAGGATGAACGTGGCGAGATAAAGGGTCAGCGGCACGAGCCAGAGAAGCGGCACCGACGCCACGTTCTGAGTCAGATGGTTCGTCACCGCAAGCAGCATCACCGAGCCCGTGGCGGAAAGCGCGAGCCACCACGCGAAGTCGCGCGCGCTGAGCGGCGCGGCCTGAGCTGCGGCCGGCACGGAAGCCGCGCGCGGCGTGCGCCAGGCGACCACGGCGCAGACGAGCGCAAAGGCGCCGAAGAGCCATGACCAAATGCGTACCTGCTCGCCGGCCGCGAGAAAGGGCTCAACCAGCGTCGGATAGCCGAGCAATGCAAGGAGCGACGCCAAATTAGAAAGGGCGAACAGCCGATATGGATTCTCTTGCGGACGGGCACGGGAGAACCAGGCCTGCACGAGCGGGCTCGTCGAGGCGAGCAGGAAATAAGGCAGTCCGACGGTGGCGCCAAGGACAAGCAGGATGCGCGTGATCGGCTCGTCGGCGCCGGTCGGCTTCCAGCTATCGGACGGCGCGATGGGCAGTGTGGCGATCGCGGTCACGAGCAGCACGGTGTGCATCACTGCCTCCCATCGGCGCCGCGCGATGCCGTGCGCATAGGCATAGCCGGCGAGGAGCAGCACCTGGAAGAAAAGCATGCACGTCGTCCATACCGCCGCACTGCCGCCGAACCACGGCAGGATGAGCCGGGCGATCAGCGGCTGCACGAGAAAGAGCAGGAACGACGACAGAAAAATGGTTGCCGCGTAGATCAATCGATGTCCTTAGGGAACGGGCGGCCGAGCATCCATGCCGCTATGGCGGCGGCGGTTTCACGCTCGCGGCCGAAATAACCATGCGCTGAATACGGCTCGCAGGGTCCCGACTCGGCGGGCTTTCCGCCGGTGATCGAGATGAGCGGGTAGCGCTCCGCGAGCCGCAGGGCGGAGTGATAGGGGGTGTGCTCGCAGCCGTCGGCCCGATGGTGGACAAAGAGCAACCGCGTCCGGATAGCGCGATAGTCGAAATCACGCAAGCTCGGCGCCTGGCGCCGCCGGTTAGCGCTGCCGAACATGGTCGAGGTGAGCGCGACGCCGGCGACCTCTTGGCCGAGCTCGCGCGCGAGGACCGCCGCCGAGATCGTGCCGCGGCTGGTGCCGACTAGATATACCGGCAAATCCGGATAGCGGTGCTTGAGCTCGGCGAGTGCTGCGCGCGCATCCGCCGTCTGCGCCGCTCCCGTGCGATATCCGTCGCTCAGCTCGCTCTCGTCAGAGGGCGCGTCCATCGCAACCGGCAGCACGCCGTTGCGAGCGAATTCAGGCGCCGCGCGCACGAGAAAATTGTGCGAGCGGAAGCTTACCTTGCCGCCTTCACTGCGCACGCCGATACGACCGCCGCCGCCGGTAAAGAGGAGCGCGATGGCCAGCGGTTTTTCATCGCCCGGCTTGAAAATGACGAACGACTGGGTGACGCCGGGACGGCTCGCAACGCTGACCATCTCCTGCGCACCGATTGGCGCCGCCGCGGCGAGCGCCACGAGGAAAAGAAACGGCTTCAAACCCGCCTGGCGAGCTCGGCTGCGAGGCCGGTGTAACGCGCGGGCGTCAAAGCGAGCAGGCGCCGCTTGGCGTCGGGCGGAATGGGCAGCGCTTTCACGAACTCCGCGAGCGTGCGCCGCTCGAGCCGTTTGCCGCGCGTGAGATTTTTCAGCTTGTCGTAGGCGTCGGCGATGCCGTAGCGGCGCATCACCTGCTGCACGGCTTCGGCGAGCACCTCCCAATTTTGCTCGAGGTCTGCGGCAAGTCGCCGCGTGTCGACCTGCAGCTTGCCGAGGCCGCGCTCGGCGGCCGCGTACGCGAGAAAGCTGTGGCCGAGCGCCGTGCCGATGTTGCGGCTTGCGGTCGAGTCGGAGAGGTCGCGCTGCCAGCGCGATACCGGCAGCTTCTCCGCGAGGTGCCGAAGGAGCGCATTGGCGATGCCGATGTTGCCTTCGGAATTTTCGAAATCGATCGGGTTCACCTTGTGCGGCATGGTCGAGGAGCCGACCTCCCCCGCCTTCACCTTTTGCGTGAAGTAGCCGAGAGATATGTAGCCCCAGATGTCGCGATCGAGGTCGACGAGCACCGTATTGGCGCGCGCATAGGCATCGAAAAGCTCGGCGAGGCAATCGTGCGGCTCAATCTGCGTGGTGTACGGATTGAATTCGAGCCCAAGGCTCTCAACGAAGCGCCGGCAAAAACGCTCCCAGTTGAAGCCAGGGTAAGCGATAAGGTGAGCGTTGTAGTTGCCCACCGCGCCGTTCATCTTGCCGAGAATCGCCACGGCCGCGACGCGCTCTCTCGCGCGCGCGAGACGATAGGCGAAGTTGGCCATTTCCTTGCCGAGGGTCGTCGGCGTCGCGGGCTGCCCGTGCGTGCGCGCGAGCATTGGCACCGCGGCATGGCGCCGGGCGAGGGCGCGCAGCGTACCGATCAGACGATCGAGCGCCGGCAGCATCAAGCGCTCGCGCGACTCGCGCAGCATCAAAGCATAAGAGAGGTTGTTGATGTCCTCCGAGGTGCAGGCGAAATGCACGAACTCGAGCGCCGCCTGCGCTTCCTTGGCGCTGCCGAGCTTGCCGCGTAGCCAGTATTCGAGCGCTTTGACGTCGTGATTGGTCTGGGCCTCGATGGTCTTGATGCTTTCGGCGTCCGTCTCGGCAAAATTGTGAACTAGGCGTTTGAGCGTCGCGAGGAGCCGCGGCGACAAGGGCTTCAGCTCGCGGATCGCGCGCTCGCGCGCGAGGGCCTGCAGCCACTCGAGCTCGATGCGGGTACGGTAGCGGATGAGCGCCTGCTCGCTGAAGTAGGCCCTCAGAGGGTCGAGGGTCTTGGCGTACCGGCCGTCGAGCGGCGACAGCGCGGCAAGCGGCGATGGCATGGGCCTCTATTATACGGGGATGCGAATTTCGCTTCGGCGGTTGAGCGAAGAAGCGCGCGCCTGCGAACGCTGCAGCGGCACGCTCGAGCCGAACCCCGTCTTCCGCGCGAGCGCGGGTGCTCGGCTGCTCATCGTCGGACAAGCGCCGGGTCGGCGCGTACACGAAACCGGTATTCCATGGAATGATCCGTCCGGCGATGTGCTGCGCCAATGGCTGGCCATGGATCGCGACACCTTCTACGAAGTGCGCCGCATCGCTATTGTGCCCGTGGGCCTCTGCTACCCCGGCACGGTCGACGGCGCCGATCTGCCGCCCAGGCCGCAGTGCGCGCCCGTCTGGCAGCCGCGATTTCGCGCCGCGCTGCCCGCGATCGAGCTCACGCTCCTTGTCGGCTCGTACGCGCAGAAATATCATCTCGGCGCACGCCGTAAAGCGTCGCTCACCGAGACCGTGCGGGCGTTCGACGAATACCTGCCCGAGTTCTTCCCGTTGCCGCACCCGAGCTGGCGCAACCGCGCCTGGGTCGAGCGCAATCCTTGGTTCGGGCGCACGGTGCTCCCCGCTCTGCGCCGGCGCGTGAAAGCTATAATCGCGCGCTCCGCATGAAACTCCTCGGGTCGCCCGCCAGCCCCTATACGCGAAAGGTGCGCGTGGTGCTCGCCGAAAAGCGCGTCGAATGCGAAATGGCGCTCGTCGATGTCCAGCCGGTCGAGAACCCAGTGAACGCGCACAATCCGCTCGGCAAGATTCCGACGCTCGTTCTCGACGACGGCACCGCGATCTTCGATTCACGTGTCATCGTCGACTTCCTCGATGCACGCTCGCCGATCAGCCGGCTTATTCCGGAAGAAACCCGCGATCGCGTGGCGGTGCGCCGCTGGGAAGCACTGGCCGACGGCGTGCTCGACGCCGGACTCCTGGTTCGCTACGAGTCGCTGCGCGCCAAGGAGGAGCAAAGCCCAGCTTGGAGCGCGAAGCAACTCGCGCGCATCCATCGCGGTCTTGCCGCCATGGAGAAGGAGATGGAGGGCCGGCCGTGGTGCCACAACGACCGCTACTCGCTCGCCGACATCGCGCTCGGCTGTTGCCTCGGCTGGCTCGATTTCCGCAAGCCGGGCGAAACCGATTGGCACGGCGAGTACCCCGGCCTTGCGCGGCATTACCGCAAGCTTATGGAGCGCGCCGCGTTCGCCGATTCGGTGCCACAGCCGCCCAAGTAATCCTTCGGGCCGGGCCCGACCAGCGCAGCGCAAAACGAACGAAGTGAAACACTGCTCGCCGAGGCACGTGTCGCTTCGTAGCGCACCAGCGATTCCCTCAGTCCACCAGTTGGTCGGCCTGGAGAAGGAGAGCGGGCGGGATAGTCAGTCCGAGTGCTTTGGCGGCCTTCACGTTCAGCACGAACTCGAACTTGAGGGGCTGTTCCACGGGCAGGTCGCTCGGCTTGGCGCCGCGCAGGACTTTATGAACCAGTGTCGCGGCTTGACGATATTGTTCCGGACCATTCGCGCCGTACGCGGCGAGCCCGCCCGATTCCACGTCCTCGCGGAATGAATACATAACCGGCATGTGGTGCTTGGCCGCTAAAGCAGTCGTCTGCCGGCGTAGCATGGTGACTGTCGGGTCGACCATTCGGAGCAAGGCCGGCGTGCCGGCCCGAACAGCCGTCGCGAAGGCATTCTCCAAATCTGCCGCCCCGCGAACATTCAGCACCGGCCGCAAAGCCACGCCAAGCGTTTTCGCCGCGTCGTCCGCCCGCTTAAGCTGGATTGCGGCGTTGGGATCTTCCGGATTGACGAGCACTCCGATGCTGGCCGCGCTTGGCACCAACTGCTTCAGGAGTGCCATTCGCTTGCCGGTAAGCTCGGCGATGATGTTCGTAATGCCGGTGATGTTCGCCTCTGGCCGTGAAAGGTTTGAAACGATTCCTACGCTCACGGGATCTGCTACGCCCACGAACACGATAGGAACGGCTTGCGTCGCGGCCTTGGCGGCCAAGGTGCCGGGCGTAGTGCTAACGAAAATGACATCCGGCCGCGCCGCAACCAGCTCCCTGCCGAGCGCGGGCAAGCGCTCCAGCCTTCCGTCGGCGAACCTGCCGTCAAGGACGAAATTCTTGCCTTCGGTCCAGCCTAGTTCGCGAAGCTGTGCTTGAAACAGGCGCAATTGTTCGGCGATTACTGCAGCCGAGTTGGCATGCAACATGCCGATGCGCGAGACATGCCCCTCCGTTTGAGCCATCGCCACCAAAGGCAACAGGCTGCTCAAGCTCGCACATGCGACTCGCCGCCAAAATTTCATGTGATCGATGATGCGCTGGTATTGATTATTCCGCCGCCGAGACACGCTTCGCCATCGTAGAGCACCACCGACTGTCCGGGCGTTACCGCCCATTGCGGCGTCCCGAAATCCATGCATATCTCGCTCTTAAGGACACGGCTCAACGTGCAAGGCGCATCCGCCTGCCGGTAGCGTGTTTTCGCGGTGTGCCGGGAGCGCTCGGCGGGCGCTTCCCCCGCAATCCAGCTTGTGTCATTGGCCTCGAGCGTGCGCTTCAATAGGAGCGGATGGTCGTGTCCCTGCACAACGATCAGCTTGTTCGCCGCGAGATCCTTGCCCGCGACGTACCGCGGCTCGCCGGCACCGCCAATGCCGATCCCTTTACGCTGGCCGATGGTGTAGAAGGCGAGCCCGATGTGCTCGCCGACCGTGCGGCCCTGGTCGTCGACGATCGGTCCGGGCACTCTCGGCAGATAGCGGTTCAGAAATTCGCGGAACGGCCGCTCGCCAATGAAGCAAATGCCGGTCGAATCCTTCTTTGCATGATTCGGCAGGCCCGCCTCGAGCGCGATGCGGCGTACTTCTGCTTTC
>JBHELS010000209.1:0-9704 GCA_046263015.1 Burkholderiales bacterium
AACGATGGCTCGCGCTGCTCGTGCTCGTTATCGCGGCGACGGGCGCGCTGGCGCAGGCATTTCCCTCCCGGGCGATCCGCGTCGTCGTACCGACAACCGCCGGCGGTGTACCCGACGTGCTGGCGCGCGCCGTCGGCCAGCGCATGAGCAAAACGCTCGGCCAGCCCGTGGTGATCGAGAATCGCGCCGGGGCGGGCGGCATCCTCGCCGCCGAGGCGGTGCTCAAGTCGCCGGCCGACGGCCATACGCTTTTTCTTGGCGACACGGGGAACTACGCCGTCAGCGTCGCGCTGTACGCGAGTTTTCCGTACGACGTGCGGCGCGATTTCGCTCCAGTCGTGCTCGCGGCGGCGCCGCCCGTCTATCTGGTCGCGAATCCCGGCTCGCCATTCACGAGCGTCGCCGACTTCGTGCGCCTTGCGCAGAGCGGCAATTTGATCTACGGCTCCACCGGCAATGGCAACGTCACGCATCTCGCGATGGAACTGCTGCGCCCACTCACCGGCGCCCATCTGACTCACGTTCCTTATAAGGGCGCCGCCGGCCTGCTGCCCGCGCTCCTCTCCGGCGACGTCGCCATCGGCTTCATCGGCTACTCGATCGTCGCGCCGCACGCCAAGACCGGAAAGCTGCGCGTGCTCGCTGTGTCCACGTCCCACCGCAGCTCGCTCACGCCCGATGTGCCCACCGTCGCCGAGGCCGGTGTGCCGGGCTACGGGTTCGACATCTCCGTCGGTTACCTCGCGCCCGCCGGCACGCCGCGCGCGGTGATCGAGCGCCTCAACGCCGAGATCAACCGCGCGCTTAAGGTCCCTGAAGTGCGTCAGGTGCTCGAGACGGCCGGCATCCCGCCGGTCGGCGGCACGCCGGAAGCATTCGCAGAGGCGATCACCGCGGAATTGGCGCTCATGCGCGAAGTGGTGAAAGCCGCCGGTACGAAGGTCGACTAGCGGCCGATCGGCCTTGATCTAATGGATGCCGAGCTGGTCGTTGATCCGGGCGACCAGCGCCTTTAAGGCGGCGACCTCGCCATCGAGTCGCTCGACACGCGCCTTGAGGGTTGCGATCTCGCTGAGAGGCCGCGGCTCATCTTCGGAGCGTGCATCTGGCGGCGCCTCGCTTTTCGGCGCGCCGCTCAACAGGTGCGACCAGCGGTTCTCGCGCGCGCCGGGCAGGCGCGATAGCTGTACGACGAGCGGCCCCGCCGGCCGCGCGGCGAGTTCCTGAAGGAAGGCTTCGACGGCGGAAATGTCCGCGAACTTGTGCAATCGCTCGCTATTGATTCGCAGCTCGCCCGCGGTCTGCGGGCCGCGCAGCATGAGGACCGTGAGGATCGCCGCAGCCTGCGAGGGAATCTGCAGCACGCGCTCGAAGTTGTGCGAATAACGCGCGACGCGACCGCCGCTCGTCTCGATGACCAGGTTGGCGCTCCTCAGATTGTCGAGCGCGCCTTGCACTTCCGCATCGGTCGCCTCCATTACCGGCGAGCGGCTCGATTTCTGGTTGCAGCCCGCCACCAGCGCGTTCAGCGTGAGCGGATAGGTGTCCGGAACGGTGTGCTGCTTCTCTACGAGCGTGCCGAGCACGCGCGTTTCGAGCAACGATAGCGTGGGTACGGGATTGGCCATGGCGCAGTAGGTCGGACGCTTCTCAACGATCGGCGGCGAGCGCCGGATTGAGTTCGCAGGCTTCTTCCCAAGACATGATGTTGAGAGAGCGCACGAGCCGGCCGACGCCGACCGTTTGGGCGCACAACATGCCAAGTTCGATGATTTCCTCTTCGCTGAAATTCACGCGCAATCGCTCGTATACCGTGTCCGAGTCAATGGCATCGTCGCCGGCCTTGAAGAGGTCGGCGTATTCCAGGGCCGCGCGCTCTCTCGCCGAAAGGCGCGGACTCGAGAGATCGTTCAGGACTTCATGCACGAGCGCCTCGCTCAAGCCTTCGGCGCGCGCGACGTGCGAGCGCACGCTCGAGCAATAGCCGCAGCGGTGGGCCACCGAGATGCGGATGCGGCACATCTCCTTCAGCTTGTGGGGCAACAGCCCACCGTGGAGCACCGTGTTCCAGCAACGCACCCATGCCTTGCCGGCCTCTGAGCGAACCATGATGCGAACGACTCGCGGATCGGGAGCACCGGTTCGCTCCGCGGATGCGATAAGAGCGCGTTCATCGGGGCCGAGCTCGCTTTCTTCGATGAATTGCATTCGCGGCATGGTGAGTCCTCGTTTAATGTCCGTTGCGCGACCGTAGGAAGTAGTGCAACGCACGATAGGAAATCAGAGCTTGCCCTACGTTTATTTGTGGGGGATATCCGGGCAATATGCGGCTATGCAAGACATATGCCCCTCAACATCCAAGAACTCTCATATCTACGTGAGGACGCTGCACGAGGCTTGCCTCATCCTCGGCGGTGAGCACAAGCTCGCCGCGTATCTCGGTGTTCCGACCGCGCACGTCGAAGCGTGGCTAAATGGGCGCGGGGTGCCGCCGGATCCGATCTTCCTGCGCTGCGTCGATCTGGTCGCAACTGGCGGGCAGTAACGCAAAGGGCCACTATCGCACGGCGGCGCCCAAGGCGGCGCGTGCGAGCAGCCGGGTGGAATCGAGCGTCGGCAGCGGCGAATTCCGGTCGTTGACCATAAGCGGAATCTCGGTACAGCCGAGCACCCCCGCATCGCAATCGGCGCCCTGCAGACGCTCAATGACGCGCTGGTGGAAGCCGAGCGCCTCGGGCTTGAAGACACCGCAGACGAGCTCATCCATGATGATGCGGTTCAGCTCGTCGCGCTCGGCCGCGTGCGGCCGCACGCACGCTATACCGCGCGCGCCTAGTGCCTCTGGATAGACCTCGCTGTCGATGAGCCAGCGCGTGCCGAGGATGCCGACGCGGCGATAGCCGCGCGCGCGCGCTTCGTCCGCGACGACGTCCGCGATATGCAGCCAGGGCAGTGGCGAGCGCTGCACGGCGAATGGCAACGCCTGATGACAGGTGTTGTCCGGGCAGATGAGGAGATCGGCGCCAGCGCGCAAGCTTCGCCGCGGACTCGAGCATCAGGTCGGCGACGCCCGGCCAGTCGTTGCGCTCAAGGCACGCCACGTAGAGGGAAAGCGGCGGCGAATTCAACGTCACCTCCGGATGGGCGTGCTCGCCGAGGAGGGGAGCCGCGTCGTGCACGATCGTCCGGTAGCAGAGAGCCGCGCCCTCGGCCGAGCAGGCGACGATGCCGATATGGCGCGGCTTCACCAGGCCTGCGTCCACGGGCGCAGATCGAGCTCGAAGGTCCAGGCGCTGCGCGGCTGGTTGTGCAGTTGCCAGTACGCCTCGCCTACGGCGTCGGTGTTGAGCCCGCCATCGGCGCCGAGCGTCTGCATGCGGCTGCGGTAATCGCGCCACATCATGGGGCTGTCGATCGCGCCGTCGAGAAGCACGGTAGCGACGTGAATGCCCTTGGGGCCGAGCTCGCGCGCGACGCTTTGCGCCATGAAGCGAAGCCCGCCCTTGGCGGCGGCGAAGGCGGCGAAGTTCGGATTGCCGCGCAGGCTGCCCGAGGCGCCGGTAAAGAGGATCGTGCCGCGGCCGCGCGCGACCATGCGGCGCGCCGCCTCGCGGGCGACGAGAAAGCCGCTCGCGCAGCTCTGGCGCCAGACCCGCTCGAAATCCTCGAGGGTGATCTCGGTGAACGGTCCGATGATGCGCGTCGCGGCAACGAAGGCGACGACGTCGATTGCGCCGAGGCCGCTTTCCACGCGTTCGTAAAGCGAGACGACATCGGCCTCGCGCGACAGGTCGGCCGCGAATGCCCGCGCGCCCACGTCCGACGCGAGCGCCTGCAGTTTGGCTTCGTCGCGCGCCGCGAGCGCGACGGCATAGCCTTCGCCTGCAAAGCGCCGGGCGATGGCGCGGCCGAGTCCTTCGCCAGCGCCCGCGACGAGCAGTACGCTCACGGCCGGAGGACCTCGGTCGTCATCGCGTGATGGGTGACGCGGCCGCGATAGGCCGGAAACCGTGCGAAGTCCGCGCGCATTTCGCGGCGCACCGGTGAGTCGAGCGCCGCGGCGAGCGCTGCCGCGCTGTCGAACGCCACCTTGTTCCGCTGAAGGTGACGCACGCGCTTGAGGGCGGGCGGCGAGCGCCATTCGAGCGGCGTATAAATCTCGAGCTCGCGGATGCCCGGCAGCTTCGCCATGAGCGGCGGATGGTGCTCGAGGTAGTACGCGAGCCAGGCGACTTCGTCGTCCGGCGGACCTTCGTATGCGACGAGATAGGTGCAATAGCGCGCGGGCGCGCTCGCCCAGGGTTCGGGCACTGCAAAGCGGTGCACGGTCATCGCCTCGGCGTGCGCGGCGCCGCGCACCTCGCGTGCCGCCGCCTCGAGAGCCGCCGGAGAATCGAAGTACAGCTGCGCAACACGTGAGGGCGCCTGGCCATCGTCGAGAAACGGATCGCGCACTTCGCCGGGCACATGCAAAAGCGCCCGAGCCCCTGGCGGCGGCGCGAAATGCTCGCCGGTTAACGAGAGGAAGAGCGTCACGAGCCGCATAGAATCTGCTCGATCCTAAATGAGATCAGTCCTCGCATTGCTGGTCGCCTGCGCCGCCCTCGCTGCGCAGGCACAGACCTGGCCCGCAAAACCGGTGCGGATCGTCGTTGCCTACCCGCCCGGCGGCGGCATCGATGTCATGGGCCGCCAGTTCGCGGAGAAGCTGACCGCCATGTGGGGCCAGCCGGTCGTGGTCGAGAACAAGCCCGGCGCGAACACCATCGTCGCGAGCGAGGCGGTGGCGAAGAGCGCGCCCGATGGGTACACCGTGCTCCTTACGACCGACGCGACCTTCTCCATCAATCCGCATCTCTACGCCAAGCTGCCCTTCGATACGCGGCGCGACTTCACGCCGGTGACGATGCTCGTGCTGCTGCAGCAACTTCTGGTCGCGAATCCCTCGCTCCCGGCGAACACGCTCGAGGAGCTGATCGCGCTCGCGAAGAGGAAGCCCGGCAGCATCAACTACGCCTCGTATGGGAGCGGCAGTCAGCCCCATCTTTCGGGCGAGATGCTCAAGTACAAGGCCGGCATCGACCTTGTGCACGTTCCCTACAAGGGCATCTCGCTCGCCGTGCCGGCGGTCATGGCGGGCGAAGTGCAGCTCACCTTCGCCGGCATCGCAACGTCGATGCCACAACTCAAGGCGGGGCGCATCAAGGCGCTCGCGATCGGCGGGCCGAAGCGCTCGCCGCTGCTGCCGCAGGTGCCCACGTTTGCCGAGCTCGGCTATCCCGAGGTGGAGACGCACGCCTGGTTCGGGCTTTTCGTGCCGGCGGGATCGCCGCGCGAGGCGGTGAATCGCATCTATCGCGACACGAGGAAGATCGTCGACGAGCCCGAATTCCGGCAGAAGCAGCTGATCGACAAGGGCTACGACGTCGTCGGCAGCTCGCCCGAGGAGTTCGCCGCCTACATCAAGAAGGACAGCGAGAGCCGCGCGCGCGCCGTGCGCATCTCCGGCGCGAAGGCCGAATAGGCGTGCAGACGGTATTCGTCGGCCCGCCGCCGCGATTGGCCGTCTCGGTCGCGGGCGATGGCGAGCTCGTCCTCTTTCTCCACGGCATCGGCGGCCGGCGGCAGAACTGGCAAGCGCAGCTCGCGTTCTTCTCGCGCGAGTACAAGGCGGCGGCGTGGGACGCGCGCGGCTATGGCGAGTCGGACGATTACGATGGGCCGCTCGATTTCCGCGTTTTCAGCGCCGATCTGCTGCGCGTGCTCGACCATTTCGAGGCGCCGCGCGCGCATATCGTCGGCCTCTCGATGGGCGGGCGCATCGCGCGCAACTTCGCCTTGCACCATCCGGGTCGTTTGCGCTCTCTGACCCTCGCCAATACCAGCCCGGGCTTTGGCGCGCTCACGCAAGAGGCGGTGCAGCGCTTCGTCGCCGAGCGGCGCGAGCTGCAGCCGGAGCTGCAGGCGAAGCGCGTCCTCGGTCGCAACGCACCGCGCGAGGCTTTCGATGCGCTCGTCGCAAGCATGCGCGCCCTGCGGCGAGAGTCGTATTTAAAGACGGTCGAAGCGTCCGTGTCGCAAGACCTCGCCGCGCCGCTCGAGGAGATACGCGCTCCTACGCTCGTCATCGCCTCGCGGCACGACCCGCTTTATCCTCCGAGCATCTCCGAGGACATGGCGCGCCGCATCCCCGGCGCGCGGCTCGTGATCATCGAAGACGCGGGCCATCTCTCCAACCTCGAGCGGCCGGACGAATTCAACCGCGCGCTCGACGAATTTCTGCGGGAGCGCTCGCTAAAATAGCGAGTCCATGCCCGCGAACGAACAGCTCGCGATGCTGGTGCAGCCCGATCGCGTGCACCGCTCCTTGTACACGGACCCGGCGATCTTCGAGCTCGAGATGGAGCGCGTCTTCGGCCGCGCCTGGCTCGTGCTCGGGCACGAAAGCCAGGTGCGCGAGGCGGGCGACTATTTCACGACCCGCATGGGCCGCGAGCCGGTCATCGTCCTGCGGCACGACGACCGCTCGGTGCGTGTGCTCGTCAATCGCTGCGCGCACCGCGGCTCGATGGTGTGCGCTGAAGGCCGCGGCCGGGTCGAGCGCTTCGTCTGCCCGTATCACGGCTGGAGCTACGATCGCGCGGGCGAGCTGAAGGCCGTACCGTTCGCCTCGGGTTACGCGCCCGCCAAGCTCGCCGAGCTGCGTCTCGCGTCGGCGCCGCGCGTCGCGACGTATCGCGGCTTCATCTTCGCCTCGCTCGCCCCGAGCGGCGAATCGCTGGACGCGTTTCTCGGGCCGGCGAAGGCCTCTTTCGATGACTTCGTCGATCGCGCGCCGGGTGGCGAGCTCGAAGTCGCCGGCGGCGTCTTCAAGCACACGTACCACGGCAACTGGAAGCTGATGCTCGAGAACCATCTCGACGGAGCGCATCCCGCGTGGGTACATGCGTCGTCGGTGTCCGTGGCGCGCAACGCGCCCGATCCCGGAGGCGAGCGCTATTCCGACATCGCCGTGCGCCAGATGCGACAGAACGGCGCGCCCGACACCGTGTGGGAGGCTACGGGCATCTGGACGACGCCGCGCGGCCACGGCTACATGGGCGACTATCACGACGACGACCGCCTGGTGGCCGGCCTGGGCAATCCGGTATTCGACGACTATCGCCGCCGGCTGATTGCCAATGTGGGCGAAAAGCGAGCGGACGAAATCCTGCGAGTGACGCTCTGGAACACGATCGTCTATCCGAACTGCTCGTTCATGAGCCAGTTTCGGCAGTTGCGCATCATCCATCCGCTCGCGGTCGACCGCTCCGTGGTCTATACGTACTCGTTCCGCATGCCGAAGGCGCCGGCGCAGATGTTCCGCGACACGGTCGCTTTTGCAAACGTCGTGAACGGCACGGGCTCCTGGGTGCTGACCGACGACCTCGAGGTGTATGAACGCATCCAGCGCGGCCTCGGCAGCGACGCCGTGGAATGGGTCTACATTGGCCGCGGCCACGGCCGCGATGTCGCAGAGCGCGACGCCGAGCGCGGCGCGACCGGCACAAGCGAGGTGTTCATCCGCGGGCAGATGCGCGCCTGGCTGGATTACATGACGCGTGACGCCTGAAGAATTTCTCTATTACGAGGCGCGCCTCCTCGACACGCAGCAATACGAGCAATGGCTCGAGCTCTTCGCGGAGGACGCGACCTACTGGCTGCCGCTCGAGCAGGGACAGGCCGATCCGCACGAAACGTCGTCCATCATTCATGACGATCGCACGCTCCTCGAGCTGCGCGTGAAGCAGATCCGGCATCCGCGTGCGCACGCTCGCCAACCGGTGGCGCGCACGGTGCATCAAGTGGGCAACGTCGTGCAGCTCGGCGAAGCCCATGGCGAGCTGCACATCGGCTCCACCCTCACGGTGATCGAATTCCGGAACGAAAGGCAGCGCCTCTACGGCGCGCTCGTCGAGCATCGGCTGCGTCCTTATCGGGATGCCAAGGCAGGCGATACATTCCGCATCGTGCGCAAGCGCATCGATCTCGTGAACTCGGAAGGCGAACTCGATGGCATCGCCATCCTCCTCTAGAAACAGGCAACCGGTAATCGTCGCCGGGGGCGGCATCGGCGGGCTCGCCGCCGCGCTCGCGCTCGCGCGAAAGGGCTTCAAGAGCGTCGTGCTAGAGCAGGCGCCGCAGTTCGGCGAGATCGGCGCCGGCATCCAGATCGCGCCCAACGCCTGGCATGCGCTCGATGCGCTCGGCGTCGGCGCGCTGGTAAAGAAGGAGGCCGTGTTCATCGAGCACCTCTTGATGATGGACGGCGTGAGCGGCGAGAAGGTCATCGACATCCCGCTCGATGCGCGCTTCGCCAGGCGATTCGCGAATCCGTACGCGGTGACGCATCGCGCCGACATTCACGGCTCGCTCGTGGACGGCTGCCGGGCGCTGCCGCAGATGATCGACCTGCGCACCAATAGCCGCGTTAGCAGCTTCGAGGTCAGCGGCAGCGGCGTCGAGGTGACCACCGCGAACGGCGAGCGCATCGCCGGCGCGGCGCTCGTCGGCGCCGACGGTGCCAAATCGGTCGTGCGGGATGCGCTCGTCGGCGACCCGCTGCCCGCGACCACCATCCACAAGTGCTATCGCGCGGTGCTCACTGCCGGCGACGTGCCCAAGGACCTGCGCTGGGCGGCGGCCACGCTCTGGGCGGCGTACAACACGCACATCGTCCACTACCCGCTGCGCGGCTGGAAGCTCTTCAACCTCGTCGCCACCTCGATCGGCCAGCCGACGAGCGAGGGGCACGCCGAGGTGGCGACGCCGCAAGAGGTGCTGCCGCAGTTCGCGCACTACTGCGAGAAGCCGCTGAAGCTCATGCGCACGCCGAAGCAGTTCACCCGCTGGATGCTTCGTTACCGCGAGCCCGTCGACCACTGGACCAAAGGTCCGGTGGCGCTCCTCGGCGATGCGGCGCACCTGATGCTTCAGTACATGGCGCAAGGCGCGGCGATGGCGATGGAGGATGCCGTGGCGCTTGGCGTCGCATGCGACGCGAGCCCTGGCGACTTCGAGAAAGCCTTCAGGCGCTACCAGGAAATGCGCATCGTGCGCGCGACACGCGTGCACGTCTCCGCCAATAGCCTCATCGGGCAGATATTTCACGTGCCCGATGGGCTTGAGCGTCTGGTGAGGAACGACATTTTTCGCGGCCGCGCCCCCGAGCGCTATTACGATGCGCTCGAGTGGGTTTTCGCGGCGCCAGACTATGTGCGCGAGTTCAAGGCGAGCTCGATCGCGCGCCGCTCGGCGGCGACAAACGCCCGCGCACGGCCGGCACGCCCGCTCAAGCGCGCTGCACTCGACGTGAAGCGGGCCGTCGCCCGCGGGCGCCGCGGTCCGCCATCGCGCGAACGTCGCTAGACCGTCCTCTGATGCTGCTCCTCGCGGCGACCACGTTCGCCGCGGCGAGCGGTATCCATTATCAGACGCCGATGCTCGGTGCGATGGCCGACGAGTTCGGCGTGGACAGCGCGGCGATCGGCTGGATCCCGACGATGAGCTTCGGCGGCTTTCTCGCCGGCATTGCGTTCCTCGTGCCGCTCGGCGATCGCCTCGACAAGCGCCGGCTCATCATCAGCCAGCACTTCTGCACCATCGGCGCGCTGGTCGCCATGGGTTTTGCGCCCAGTCTCACGATCGCCGCGGCGTGCTCATTC
>JBHELS010000210.1:0-6287 GCA_046263015.1 Burkholderiales bacterium
AGCTCCAGCACGAGCGATGCCGACCTCTTTCTCGTGCTGCATGTGTACGACCCGCAAGGCCACGAGATCGTGTTCTCCGGCGCGCAGCATCCGCGCACGCCGGTCAGCCAGGGATGGCTGCGCGCCTCGCATCGCGCACTCGACCGCGAAAAGAGTACCGATTACCGGCCTTATCACTTGCACACGCGCAAGGAGCCGCTCGTTCGGGGGCAGGTGTATGCGCTCGACGTGGAAATCTGGCCGACGTCGATCGTCGTGCCGCGCGGCTATCGCATTGGCCTCTCGGTGCGCGGCACCGATTACGACTATGGGGAGACCGCTCAAGCCGCCGCCAATCTCGCCGTGCATACGACCTCGAAGCAGAAAAAGCGCGGGCCCGGCGCCTTCATGCACGACGATCCGCGCGACAGGCCGGCCGAGATCTACGGCGGCTCGGTGAGCATCCATACCGGCGGCGCCTGCGAGAGCTACGTTCTTCTGCCCGTGATACCGGCGCCCTGACATGGCGATGCCGTGCGTCGCCGTGGCCGGCGGCTCGCTCGGCGGCCTGACGGCGGCGCTTGTCCTGCGCGACGCCGGTTGCCAGGTTGAGGTGTACGAGCGCAGCCACGCGCCGCTATCGGGCTATGGCGCCGGCATCGTCGTGCAGCCGGAGCTCAGCCGTTACTTCCTCGAGCGCACCGATCTTACGCTCGAGCGCATCAGCGTCCCTTCAGACAGCATCAAGTACTACGACGCCGCGCGCGGCACGCTCATCGGCAAAGTTGACGCCGCGTGGCGCTATACGTCATACAACGCGCTCTACCGCGGCCTGCTGCGTGCCTACGGTCGCGAGCGATATCACCTCGGCGAAACGCTGAGCGCCATCGAGCAGGATGAGAAGGAAGTGCGGCTACGCTTTGCGAGCGGCCGCGAGGCGCGCTGCGGCCTCGCCGTTTGCGCCGACGGCTCGTTCTCGACCGCGCGTCAACTGCTGCTCGATGTCGACCCGCGCTACGCCGGCTATGTCACTTGGCGCGGCCTCGCGCCGCAGGGCACGCTGTCGCCGGACGCTTGGCGCTTCTTCGACGGCCACTTCACTTATGGCCTGCTACCCGATAGCCATCTCATTGCCTATCCCATCCCGACAGTGACTGATGAGGTGCATGTCGACGGACGCAGCATCAATTTCCAGTGGTACTGGAACGTGGCTGAAGGCGCGCCGCTCGACGCGCTGATGACCGACCGGCACGGCGCGCGCCGCCCGGTGAGCGTGCACGCCGATGATGTGCAATCGCCCTGGCTGGAAGAGCTGCGCCGCCGGGCGCGCGAGCGCATCGCGCTCGAGCCGTTCGTCGAGCTTATCGAGCGAGCGCCGCAGCCCTTCGTCACCATCATCGCCGACACCGATGTGCCGCGCATGGCGATCGGCCGCGCCTGCCTCATCGGCGATGCCGCAGTCACGGGTCGTCCGCACGCCGCGGCCGGCGCGGCGAAGGCGGCGGCCAATGGCTGGGCGCTCGCCGAAGCCCTGGTCGCCGCGAACGGCGATGTTGCGGACGCCCTCCGGCGCTGGGAGCCGCAGCAATTGCGCCAGGGCAGGGCGATGCTCGCCAAAGTCCGCCGTATGGGCGAGCTCCTGCAAAGCGGCGGCCCCTTCGCGCCCGGCGATCCGGCCAACCGGTTCGGCTTGCCGCCAGCCGATTGACGTACGATTGCACAGGAAAACACTAGGAGGAGGAACCGTGCAGAACGTATTAAGGGCGCTCGTCTTCGCGTTCGTTGGCGTCGCCCTATCCGGCCCCGCTGCCTTTGCGCAGCCAAAGGGCGCACAAACGAATGTGCGCCTCGCCATCATTCCGGTCACCAACTACACGCCGCTCACCGTCGCCCGCGACAAGGGCTGGTTCGCGGAAGAAGGACTGAACGTCACGTGGTCGCCGGTCGCGCAGGGCGCGGTCGCCGTGGAGGCCGTGTATGGCGGGAGCGTGGAATTCGGCGGCAGCTCGATCTTCGAGCCGATGGTGGCGCGCGGCAACGGGCTCGACATCATGCTCGCGGTACCAGGGACCCGGATCCGCCCGACGCCGCCCGACAACTCGGCGCTCCTGGTGCGCGCAGGCGACCCGATCAACAAAGCCGCCGATCTCGTCGGCAAGAAAATCTCCGCCGGCCTCATCAACAGCGTGAACTACGTTCACATGCAATGGTGGCTCGAGAAGCAGGGCGTCGATCCTAAGAAGGTCGAGTTTTTGGAGATCCCGTTCCCGCAGATGGGCGATGCGCTTTTCCAGAATCGCCTCGACGCGGTCTGGGCGGTCGAGCCCTTCCTTACTTTCATGATGAAGTCGGGCAAGGCACGCGTCCTCGCCCTGCCATATCAGGACAACATGCCAGGCATGGACATCACCGGTTATGTCGCGAAGGAGAGCTGGCTCAAAGCCAACGCCGATGTCGCGCGGCGCTTCAAGCGTGTGATCGAGCGCGCGACCGACTATTTGAACAAGGCGCCGAAGGAGGAGCGCGACAGTTGGGTGGCCAAGTTCACCGGTATGAAGCCCGAGGTCGCAGCGGCGATGACGCTGCCCGACTTCACCACGCAGTGGAACGTGAAGAGCCTGCAGGACAATCTCGATCTCGCGGTGAAGTACAAGATGGCGAAAAAGTTCGACGTGTCCACCATGATCTGGAAGCCGTAGGAGCAACTATGTTGAGTACGCTCGCCGACAAGGTCCGCCCCGAGCACGCCGCCGTGCTGCTCGTCGACGTGCAGAACGACTTCTGCGCCCCGGGTGGCGCGATGCATCGCGAGGGGCGCGATCTCTCGCTCGTGCAGGAGATGGTGCCGCGCCTCGAGCGACTCCTCGAACGCGCACGCGTCGCGAAAGTGAAGTGCGTTTGGATCAAGAACGTCTACAACACCGGCCCGAACTGGTACCTGTCCGAGGTTTGGCAGGAGCAGGCGAAGCGCAAACGCAAAGGCGCCTACATCGAATATCCGGTGTGCGAGCCGAACGCCTGGAACGGCGACTTCTACCGCGTGCGACCGCTGCCGCAAGAGCCGGTCGTGATCAAGCACCGCTATGGCGCATTCGAGAGCACCGATCTCGATCTCGTGCTGCGCTCGAACAACATCCGCACCGTGATTATGACCGGCGTCGCGACCAACGTCTGCGTCGAGACGACGGCGCGCCAGGCGTTTCTGCGCGACTACTACGTCGTCTTCACGCGTGACTGCACCGCCACATTCACGAAAGCCGAGCACGAGGCGGCGCTGCACAACATCGACCAGTTCTTCGGCCACGTAGCAAGCGCCGACGAGGTGATGGCCTGCTGGCCGGCGACGGCGAGCGTCATGCAGCAGGCGGCGATGGCGACGTGACCGACGAGACGCTGGCGCGCGTCTGGGCGGCGAACCAGACGCGCCTTCTCGGCGACGGCGTGCCGGGCGGCGATGTCAACCGCGCGCGCACGACGCTGGAGCGCTGGCAGGACTGGTTCCCTTACTGGACGGAGCGCGGCGAATATTACGAGCGCCTCGCGCGTGAGGCGCTCGCGAAAGGACGGCGGAAGAGCGCGGGCGAACTTTTCTGGCAGGCGAGCCTCTCTTATCACTACGCGCAGTTCCTCTGGTTTCACGAGCCGGCCAAGCGCGAAGCAGGACAGCATCGCAAGGTCGCGCTCTACCGCGAGGCGGCGCCGCTTTTCGAGTTCCCCGCCGAGCGCTTCGACCTCGCGTTCGACGGCTTCACCATCCCGGGCTATTTGCGGCTGCCGCCGCAGGCGCGCGGACGCTTTCCGGTGCTCATGATCCTTGGCGGGCTCGAAAGCACCAAGGAGGAGAGTTATCTCTTCGAAAACCGCTGCCTCGCGCGCGGGCTCGCCACCTGCACTTTCGACGGTCCGGGGCAGGGCGAGATGTATTTCCAGGCGAAGCTGCGGCCCGACTTCCACCGCTTCGCCTCCGCCGTGGTTGATTGGCTCGCCAAACGGCCCGAGCTCGATATTGAGCGCCTCGGCGTCATCGGCCGCAGCCTCGGCGGCTACTACGCGGTGCACAGTGCGTCGCACGATCCCCGCTTTCGCATCTGCATCGCTTGGGGCGTGCTCTTCGATCTTTCGTACTACGAGACGATGAAGCCGCCGAGCGCGACAGGATTCGCCTACGTCGCCGGCTTCGCGGATCCGAAGAGCGCGGAGCCGCGCCTGCAACAGTTGGTCAACCTGGCCGGCACGGCCGAGCGCCTGCGCGTGCCGCTGTATGCGCTGCACGGCGCGCAGGACACGCTCATTCCGCGGAGCCAGGTCGAGAAGCTGCGCGCCGCGCTGACCTCAAACCCGGACGTGACGTTCGACATGCCGCCCGATGGCGACCATTGTTGCCATAACCTGTACCACGTGGTGCGCCCGCGGATGGCCGACTGGGCGGCGGAGCGACTGGGAGGGCGCGTCTAGGTTTCGAGGAAGGACACGTGCGCGGCGACGATCTTCCAGCCGTCGCGGGTACGCACCCAGGTCTGGCTCTGCCGGCCGATGCGATTCGAGCCGTGGGGCAGGTATTCGGTATTGGCGACGCCGAAGTCTTGGCCGAACGTCGTGATCCGCGTATTGCGAAGCGCGCGGCGCTGATCGATCGGCCCCCGCCGGCGCCGGAACTCGGCGATCTCGTCGTGGCTGTACTGTAGCTCGCGCACGCCGTAGCGCAGCGTGAGCGGGCTCGCCCAGAAGAGGCGATTCAGCGTCTCGATGTCGTTCGCGAGCAGCGCCGCCTCGTAGCACGCAAACGCCGCCTCGAGCTCGGCATGCACGTCCGGGATATCGACTTCGACCATGAAGGTTTTCGCAGCGCGTGTTGACTAACCGCGACTCGGCGGGTAGTTCTCGCAATATAGCATCGGCTAATGGAGGAGGAGTTCGCAATGGACCTGCAACTGAAGGGCAAGATCGCCTGCGTCACCGGCGGCAGCGAAGGCATCGGCAAGGGCATCGCGCTCGCCCTTACGCGCGAAGGGTGCGATGTGGCGATCTGCGCGCGCCGCAAGGACTTGCTCGATAAAGCGGCGGACGAGATCCGGCGGGCAAGCGGCCGCAAGGTGTTCGCCGTCGCGGCCGACCTTACTAAGGAAGCGGACGCGAAGAACTTTGTCGAGAGCGCGCACCGGCAATTCGGCCGCATTGACGTCTTCGTCAACAACGCCGGCTCCGCGCCCGGCGGCGTGATCGAGACGCTCTCCGAGGAGGACTGGCAGAAGGGCCTGCAGCTCAAGTTCATGGGCTACGTGCGATGCCTGAAATACGTGCTGCCGATCATGAAGAAGCAGGGTGGCGGCCGCGTCGTCAACCTGATCGGCAACGACGGCGTGAAGGAGTCTTACTGGGAAATCGTGCCCGGCGCTTGCAACGCCGCCGGCCAGAACCTGACCATGGCGCTCGCGGCGCAATACGGCAAACACGGCATCAGCATGTGCGCCGTGAATCCTGGCCCCGTGCGTACCGAGCGCTGGGCAGGCCTCGTCAAGGCGATGTCGCGCGACATGAAGCTCTCACTCGAGGAGGCGGATCAGCTCGCGCCGCGCTCGATTCCGCTCGGGCGCATTGCCGAGGTCGAGGAGTGCGCGAACCTGGTCGCGTATCTCGCCTCGCCGCTCGCGCACTTCGTCAACGGCACGATGATCGAGATCGACGGCGGGCAGCAGAAGTCCCTGATGGACCAGGCGCGCGGGTGAAGCGCCGTTGAAGCCGGCTGCCTTCGCCTACCGCGCGCCGGCGAGCGTCGAAGAGGCGCTTGCGCTACTCGAAGCGAACGCCGGCGCGAAGCTCCTCGCCGGCGGGCAGAGCCTCGTGCCGGTGCTTAACTTCCGGCTCGCGAGCCCCCCGGTACTCATCGATCTCAACCGCATCGCCGCGCTCGCCGGCATCCGTGAGGAGCCCGACGGCACGCTCGCCATCGGCGCCATGACCCGGCATCGCGCCGTGGAAAGAAGCGCGCTCGTGCGGCGCGCAAACCCGCTGCTCGCTGCCGCCATGCCCTACATCGCGCACGCGCAGATACGCAACCGCGGCACCCTCGGGGGCAGCCTTGCGCACGCCGATCCAGCCGCGGAGTTGCCCGCCGTGTGCCTCGCCTGCGACGCGGAGCTCGTTATCCAGAGCCGTCACGGCGCGCGACGCGTCGCGGCGAAAGACTTCTTCACCGGCTTCTTCACGACGGCGCTCGGTCCGGCCGAGGTGCTGGTCGCTATTCGGTTTCCGGCGTGGCCGGCCGAGCGACGCGCCGGATTCGCCGAAGTCTCGCGGCGGCACGGCGA
>JBHELS010000211.1:0-5742 GCA_046263015.1 Burkholderiales bacterium
GGCGCGATCGTATTGCATTCGGGCGGCGGGCCGTCAGGCAAGCCGACGCGCGGTACGAGCGGGCGCTGCAAGCGGTTTGTAAGTTTTTCCGCTAAGAGGCGGCGCGGATCGCCGACCAGATGCGCGCCGGCGAATAAGGCAAATCGAGGTGATCGATGCCGAGTGGGCGAAGCGCATCGATCACCGCGTTGGCAAGCGTCGGAATCGCGCCCGTCGTGCCTGCCTCGCCCGCGCCCTTGGCGCCGAGGAGGTTCGTCGGCGACGGCACGCAATGCTCGTAGAGCTTTGCGCCCTTGATGATGTCCGCCTTCGGCATCGCATAGTCCATGAACGTACCAGTGAGGAGCTGGCCGTTCTCGTCGTACACACAGTGCTCGACGAGCACCTGGGCGATGCCCTGCACGATGCCGCCGAAGGTCTGGCCTTCGAGGAGCACGTGATTGATGACGCGCCCGCAGTCGTCGACCGCGACGTAGTCGACGATCTCGATCACGCCCGTCTCTGGATCTATTTCCACCTCGGCGACGTGCGCGCCGCCGGGATAGGACATCGGCCCCGGCACCCCATCGATCGTGTCCAACTCGCGGTGATGGCGCCGCACCACCTCCTGGAAGGTGATGGACACATCGGTGCCTCTGACTGTGTAGCGGCCGTCGCGAAATTCGACGTCGCTCGGCGCCACTTCCATTTCCTTGGCCGCGAGCTCCAGCGCCTTTTTAATCACCGTGCGCGCCGTCGCCACTGAAGCGCTGCCATGCGCCATCACCGAGCGCGAGCCGATCGTGCCGACGCCTTGCAGCTTCGGGCCGTGCGGATCGCTCGCATGGAATTCGATCGTTTCCGCAGGTATGCCGAATTCGCGCGCCACGAGCTCGGTGAACACGGTCTCGTGTCCTTGTCCCGAGGGGCCGGACAAGACGTAGAGCGAGGGATTGCCCGATTCGCCGAACTTGATCGCCGCCTGCTCCGGGCCGCCCGCCGAGCCGCCCGCGGGCTCGACGAACACCGCGCAACCAATGCCGCGCAACTTCCCGCGTCGCTTCGATTCCTCCCGGCGGCGGTCGAATCCCGCCCAATCGGCGTGCTCGAGCGCATCGTTGAGGTAGCCCTCCGGATTGCCACTGTCGTAGGTGGAACCGGCCGGCGTCTTGTAGGGGTAGTCGTCCTGGCGGATGAAGTTGCGGCGCCGGATCTCCATCCGATCGACGCCCATCTCGCGCGCCGCTTCATCGACTAGGCGCTCGACGAGATAGGAAACGTTCGGTCGCCCGGCGCCGCGATAGGCGGTGATCGGCGTCGTGTTGGTGAGCGCCAGGCGATGTCGGCCGTAGAGCGCCGGGATGCGATAGACGTTGATCGCGTGGGTCGACGGATTGAGCGTGTTGATGAGCGGCCCGGCCTGCGAGAGATACGCGCCGAGATTGCAAATCCAGTGGATGCGAAGTCCGATGAAGCGGCCGTCGCGATCGAGCGCGAGCTCGCCCGTTAGCTCGGCCGCGCGGCCGTGATGGTCGCTGACGATCGTCTCGAAGCGCGAGCCGACCCACTTCACCGGCTTCCCCAGCGCCTTCGCCGCGTGCATCAGCGCCGCGTACTCCGGATACGCCTGCGAGCGCACGCCGAAGCCGCCCCCGACATCGTGCGCATGCAAGCGAATTCGCTCTGCTGGCGTGCCGGTGATCGCCGCGAGGTTCGGCACCATGAGGGACATGCCTTGCGAGCTCGCGTAGACGTCGTACGAATCGCTCTCGGCGTCGTACATCGCGAGACACGCCTTGGGCTCCATCGGGTTGCCGACGATGCGCTGGCTTGCGAGCGTAAGGCGCGTCACATGCGCCGCCTTCGCGATCGCCTCGGCCGCGGCGGCCTCGTTACCGTAGTCATAGTCGAAGGCCAGGTTGCCCGCGACGTTCTCGTGCAGAAGCGGCGCGCCGCGCGCGAGCGCCTGCGCGCCGTCGATCACCACCGGCAGCTCTTCGTAATCGACCTCGATCAGCTCGACCGCATCCTGCGCCGCAGCCGGGCTCGTCGCGACGACGAGCGCGACCTCCTGTCCGACATAGCGCACGCGCTCGCGCGCGAGGATGGGACGCTCGGGCACCTTGAGTGGCTCGCCGCGGCCGGGGTATTTCACCTGCGGCGGCGGCGTCTTGAAGTGCTTGACGTCCTCGCCCGTGAAGATGGCGAGCACCCCGGGGCCGCGGCGCGCGGCCTCGGCGTTGATGGCACGAAGCGCCGCATGAGCGCGATCGGAGCGAAGAAAGGCGCCGTAGAGCTGCCCGGGAAAGTTCCAGTCGCCGGTGTAGCGCCCCTCGCCTTTCAGAAGCCGCGGGTCTTCGCGGCGGCCGGTAAATCGCCCGCTCACGCCGCGAGCGGCGTCGACTGCCAGGCGACGAACTTCCAGCCCTGCGGCGTTTTGGTCCAGGCGTTGAGGAAAAGGAGCCTGAGCGTCTTCGCTTCACCGCCGATTTCGGCCTCGAGCTGCGCGCGGCCGGTGATGAGCGCCGTGTCGCCGAACATGCGCACCTTGCGCTCGCTGCAATTCGCCTTCTTGTACTTCACGCGCCCGGATTTCATCGAGTCGAGCCAGCTCGCCTTGCCGTCGACCACGCCGGAGGAATGCGTGTACATGAGCTCGTCGTGCACCAGTAGCTGCAGCCTCGGGAAGTCGCGGGCGATCATCGCGCTGAAGCGCTCGTCCTCGAGCGCGAGGATATCCTTCTCGGTCATTGCCATACCTCCTGGGAAACCTCGACGACGCGCTCGAGCTTGCGCCATTGCTCCTCCGGCGTCAGCTTGTTGCCGTGGTGCGTGCTCGAGAAGCCGCACTGCGGCGAGAGACACAAATCTTCGAGCACCACGTACTTCGCCGCCTCGTCGATGCGCCGTTTGAGGTGCTCCTTGCTCTCGAGCTGCGCGAGCTTGGAAGAGACGAGGCCGAGCACGACCTTCTTTCCGCGCGGCACGAAGCGCAGGGGCTCGAAGCCGCCGGCGCGCTCCGTGTCGAATTCCATGAAGAACGCATCGACACCCGCGGAGAACATCGCCTCGGCGACCGGCTCGTAGCCGCCTTCGGCGACCCAGGCGCTCTTGAAGTTGCCGCGGCAGGTGTGCATCGCGATCGTCATGCCGGCGGGCTTCGCTTTCATTAGCTCGCCAATCGTGCGGGCGTAGCGCTCCGGGAGCCGGTTGGGATCATCGCCGTTGCGGCGGCAGGCTTCACGGATTTTCGGATCGCAGAGATAGGCGAAGGCGACGTCGTCGAGTTGTAGATACGTGCACCCGGCATCGGCAAAGGCGCGGATCGCCGCGCTGTACGCCGCTGCCGCGTCGGCCCAGAACTCCTCCATGTCCTCGTAGGCGATGCCGGCACGCCCGGCGCGCAAATGCAGCATCGACGGTGACGGGATGGTGAATTTCGGCGTGCGCTTCGTGGCGCTCTTCAAAAAGCGAAATGCATCGACCATGATCGGCGCCGCATACCGGAGTTTGCCGGTGACGGTCGGAATCGGCGGCTGCTCTTCGGTGCCGCCGAACTTCGGCCCCGGATTCTCGCGAAGCTTGACGCCCTCGAGCTGCGCGAGGAAATCGAGGTGCCACCACTCGCGGCTGTATTCGCCGTCGGTGATGGCTTGAAGGCCGATCGCTTCCTGTTTCGCAACGGCCTCGCGGATCGCGCGCTCGCGCTCGCTGCGCCAGTAAGGCGGCCGAAGAAGGCTGCCGACATGATCTGCACGAAAGGGCGGCGTCAATCCGCCCTCGCGAGCAGGAATGCGAACGTGTGCACGGCGGGAGCTCCTCGCCGCGAATGCTAACATCCCGCCCCCGGTGAAAATCCTGTTCGCGAGCGAAACCGAGAAGGCGGAATTCTGGATGCCGCTTCTCGAGCAGGCGCTGCCGCAGGATCGTTTCGTCACCGCGGCAAATAACGACGTTGACATCGCGCTTGTCGCGACGCCGCCGGCCGGAACGCTCGCACGCGTGCGCGGCGCGAAGCTCATCCAGTCGCTGTGGATGGGCGTCGAGAGGCTGCTCGCAGACCCCGGATTACCTCCCGGCGTGCCGATTGCCCGGCTCATCGATCCCGGCATGGTCGCGGCCATGAGCGAGACGGTGATCGCGCATGTCCTCGACTGGCATCGCCATCATTACCGCTACCGCGCGCAGCAGGTCGAGCGCCAATGGCGCCGACGCAAGCAATACCTCGCCGCCGATCGCACCGTCGGCGTCCTCGGCTTGGGCGAGCTCGGCTCCGACGCGGCGAAGAAGCTCGTCGCGCTCGGCTTCGACGTCGTCGGCTATAGCCGCCGGCCGAAGGATGTTCCAGGCGTGCGATCGTTCACCGAGCTCGCGCCGATGCTCGCGATCACCGACGCGCTCGTTTGCCTCTTGCCGCTCACGCCGCAAACGAAGGGGATCCTGAATGGGCGCCATCTCGGCGCGTTGAAAAAGCACGGTTGCGTGGTCAACGTGGCGCGCGGCGCTCACCTCGTCGTCTCGGACCTTCTGCGCTTACTTGACTCGGGCCATCTCGGCCATGCGTACCTCGATGTCTTCGACGCTGAGCCTTTGCCGCCCGGCCATCCGCTATGGACGCATCCCGGCGTCACTCTCACGCCGCATTCCGCTGCGCTCACCGAGCCGCGCACTGCGATCCCGAAGATCGTCGAGAACGTCGAGCGCGTGCGCCGCGGCGAGACGCCGGCGCATCTGGTCGACTTGGCGGCTGGTTACTGATTCGGGGTCAGGGCACTTAATAATTTTCGGCATGGCTGCCCTGCCCACCAGCTTGAGCGAAGCGCGCGCCGTGGTGTCCGCGATGCGCGCGAGGGCCTTTGCGCGCCAAGTCGTGCTGCCCGAGCCGCCGGAAGAGCCGCTGCCTGAAAACTGCTGCGAGCGGGGCTGCGATCACTGCGTTTTCATTCTCTACTACGAAGCGATCGACGCCTGGCGCCGCGACATCGAGCACGCCTGGCGTAACAACTGAGCATCCGAGCAAGGCGCCCTTCATCGCGCGAGGAAGCCCGAGTCGACCGGCAACGTGGCGCCGGTGATGCAGCGCGCGGCGCCGCTACAAAGATAAAGGATGGCGGCGGCGATCTCCTCGGGCTCCGGCAGGCGGCCGAGCGGCGTGTGCTGCATGACGCGCGCCGTGAGCTCGGCGCTCGAGAAGATCGGCGTAGTGAAGTCGGTGCGCACGAAGGTCGGGGCGACCGCGTTCACGCGAATGTTGTCCGCCGCCCATTCGAGCGCGAGCGCGCGCGTGAGATTCACCACCGCCCCCTTCGACGCGTGGTAGGAGGCGTTCGGGAAAATGCCGCCGGAGAAGCCCATGATCGAGGCGAGGTTGACGATTGCGCCGCCGCCGCGCTTCTTCATGTAAGGCGCGGCGACGCGCGAGCAGAGGAAGACGGCGGTGAGGTTCAAGTCGATTACCGCGTTCCATTCCTCGCGCGTGAGCTCGGTCGCGGGCTTGCGGTTGGCGCGGGCGGCGTTGTTTACGAGGATGTCGATGCCGCCGTAATCGCGCGCCGCGTCACCGAAAGCGCGCCGGACTGCGGCCTCGTCGGTGACGTCGCAGCCCGTGCTCACATCGAGCGATATGACCTTGGCGCCGTGCTCGGAGAAGAGCCGGGCGGTCGCGGCGCCGATGCCGCGCGCGCCGCCGGTGATGAGGGCGACCTTTCCATGGAGCCCGAGCTCGAGCATGGCGGGTCAGTATACTGAGGCGTAGATGTACGA
>JBHELS010000212.1:0-3433 GCA_046263015.1 Burkholderiales bacterium
GGTCGGCATCGGCATGCCGGGCGCCATCTCGCCGGGCAGCGGCCGCGTTTTCAACGCGTACAACACGCCGTTCAACGGCCGCCGGCTAAAGCACGATTTGGAAGAGAAGCTCGGCCGCGAGGTGCGCTTCGCGAACGATGCCAATTGCTTCGCGCTCTCCGAAGCCATCGACGGCGCTGCGCAAGGCGCGCCGATCGTCTTCGGCGCGATCCTCGGCACCGGCGCGGGCGGCGGCATCGTCGTCGCCGGCCAGGTACTCGAAGGGCACAACGCGCTCTCGGGCGAATGGGGCCATACGCCGCTGCCATGGATGACGGCGGACGAGCATCCCGGGCCGCCGTGCTTCTGCGGGCGCTCGGGCTGCATCGAGCAATGGGTCGCCGGCCCGGCGCTGAAACGCGCGATCGCAAGCCACGGCGAGGAGATCGCCAACGAACTGCACGAAGACCGCCTGGCGCGCGCGCTTTCCATGGTGGTCAACTTCCTCGACCCGGATGTCATCGTGCTCGGCGGCGGCCTCTCCAACATCCAGCGCCTCTACACGACCGTGCCGCGCCTCCTGCCGAAATACGTCTACTCGCACACGGTCGACACGGCGCTGGTGCCGGCGAAGCACGGCGACGCGAGCGGCGTGCGCGGCGCCGCGATGCTCTGGGACCCTAGCGCTTGGCGAGCGCTTTCTTGATGAGCGAAAGGTCGCGCACGAACTGCCGGAAGGCCGCCTCGCGCTCCTCCTCCTCCTGCACCCGCAGGAGCGCCGACGGATGCAGCGTCGCGAAGACGAACGGCGCGTGCGGGCTCTCGACGAACGCCCCGCGTTGCACCGACACCTTGAAATCCTTGCTGATCACCGCTTTCGCGGCCGTGGAGCCCAGGCAGACGATGACATGCGGCCTGACGGTCGCGATCTCGCCTTCCAGCCATTGATGGCAGGCGTCGATCTCGCGTTGCGCCGGCGTTTTATGCAGCCGGCGCTTGCCGCGCAGCTGCCACTTGAAGTGTTTCACCGCGTTCGTAACGTAGATCTGCTCGCGATCGACCCCCGCCTCGGTGAGCGCCTTGTCGAGGAGCCGTCCGGCCGGGCCGACGAAGGGCAGGCCCTTCTTGTCCTCCTCGTCGCCCGGCTGCTCGCCGACCAGCATGACCCGCGCGTGCGGGTCGCCCGCGCCGAACACCGTCTGCGTCGCGTTCGCCCAAAGCGTGCAGTTCTGACAGGCGCGGGCGTCCTCGCGCAGCTGCTTCAGCGATTTCGGCATCGCTCGTTAGAATGCCCGGCTTGAAAAAGATTGCAGTCTTGACGAGCGGCGGCGACGCGCCCGGCATGAACGCCGCGGTGCGCGCGGTCACGAGGGGCGGTCTCGCACGCGGCTGGGAAGTCTTTGCGGTGCGCAATGGCTTTGCCGGGCTGCTTGCGAATACGCTCGAGCCGCTCGCGGCGCGCGACGTCGGCGGCATCATCCAGATGGGCGGCACGGTGCTTGGCAGCGCTCGGTGTCCCGAGTTCGCCGAACCGCCCGGCCGCGCCGAAGCGCTCGCCACGCTCGGCAAACGCGGCATCGACGCGCTGGTCGTGATCGGCGGCAACGGCTCTCAATCCGGCTCGGCGAGCCTCGCGCGCGAAGGGTTCGCGGTGCTCGGCGTGCCCTCGACCATCGACAACGACCTTTACGGCAATGATGTCAGCATCGGCTGCGACACGGCGATCAACGTCACGCTCGAAGCGATCGACCGGCTGCGCACCACGGCGTCGTCGCACCAGCGTGCCTTTGCCGTCGAGACCATGGGCCGCAACTGCGGCTACATCGCGCTCATGGCGGGCATCGCCGGCGGCGCCGAAGTGATCGCGCTCCCGGAGAGTGAGTTGAAGCCGGCGCAGCTCGCCGAGCGGTTGCGTGCCGCCTACCAGCGCGGGAAGACGCCCGCGCTTGCAGTCATCGCCGAGGGCGCGAAATGCGGCGTCAGGGAGCTCATGGATTACTACGGCGCGCATCGCCACGACATCGGCTTCGACCTGCGCGTCACCCGCCTCGGACACGTGGTGCGCGGCGGCATCCCGAGCGCCGCCGATCGCGTGCTCGCGACGCGGCTGGGCGCCGCGGCGATAGAGACGCTGGCGAGCGGCAAGCACGGCGTGTTGGTCGGCATGGTGAAGGGCGACATCGCTACCACGCCGCTCACGGACGTCGCTGGAAAGATGCGGCCCGCGGATGCGAGTTTGCTCGAGCTCGCGCGCACCATGGCGCTCTAGCGCCTAGGCAAGCCCTTCCATCAGCTGCACCTGGACTTGCTCGCCGGCCTTCACCTGGCCGCGCTCGTGTTCGAGCACGATGAAGCAGTTGGCTTCCGCCATCGAGCGCAGCACGCCCGAGCCTTGCTGGCCGGTGATGCGCACGCGCCATTCGCCGCCCTCGCGGAAAAGGACGCCGCGCTGGTATTCGGTACGGCCCGGCACCTTGCGCAGGTTCTCGGCCGCCGTCGCCCGCAAGAGCGGAATGGCATACTCGTCGGTGCGCCCGGAGAGATGCAGGAGCGAGTCGCGCACGAACTGGTAGAACGTCACCATGACCGCGACCGGATTTCCGGGAAGACCGAAGAGCCACGATTGGCCAATGCGCCCGAAGGCCATCGGACGGCCGGGGCGCATGGCGATCTTCCAGAAAAGCACTTCGCCCATCTTCGCCATCAGCGACTTGATGAAGTCCGCTTCGCCGACGGAGACGCCGCCGGTGGTAATGATCGCGTCAGCCGTTTGCGCCTTGCGCAGCGCCGCTTCCAGCGCCTTGGGATCGTCGCGCACGACACCGAGGTCGATGATTTCGACGCCCAGGCGCGCGAGCATGCCGTGCAGCGTGTAGCGATTGGAGTCGTACACCTCGCCTTCCTTTAGCGCGGTGCCGATTGAAACGAGTTCATCGCCCGTGGAGAAGAAGGCGACGCGGAGCTTGCGTATCACGCGCAGTTCGCCGATGCCGAGCGAGGCGATGAGGCCGAGCTCCGCGGGTCGCAGCAGCTTCCCCGGCTTGAGGACAGGCACGCCGACCTTCAAGTCTTCGCCCGCGTAACGCACGTTCTGCGCGCGCTTTTGTCCCGACGGCACGAGGATGCGAGTGCCTTCGCGCGTCACGATTTCCTGGATCACCACGGTGTCGGTGCCCGCGGGCATCACGGCGCCGGTCATGATGCGCACGCATTGCCCGGCGCCCACGGTGCCGCTGAACGGCCGGCCGGCAAGCGCGGTACCGATTTCCGTCAACGGCTCGCCCAAATCGGCGAAGCGCACGGCGTAGCCGTCCATCGCCGAGTTGTTGTGCGCCGGCACGTTGATCGCAGGCACGATCTCCTGCGCGAGCACGCGGCCGAGCGCGCTTCTCACCGGAACGGTTTCAACGCCGGCGATCGGCGCAATGCAGGCGCGAATCGCTTCGCATGCCTT
>JBHELS010000213.1:0-14790 GCA_046263015.1 Burkholderiales bacterium
TTGGAAGAGATCCGGGTACTGCGTGGCCGAATGGTTGCCCCAGACCGTGACCTTGCGAATCGCGGACACCGGCTTCTTCGCCTTCTGCGCAAGTTGCGAGACGGCGCGATTGTGATCGAGCCGCATCATGCCGGTGAACTGGGAGGGCTTTAAGCTCGGCGCGTTCTTC
Organism: Burkholderiales bacterium; assembly: GCA_046263015.1. Lineage (GTDB taxonomy): Bacteria > Pseudomonadota > Gammaproteobacteria > Burkholderiales > SG8-39 > SCGC-AG-212-J23. The sequence continues at coordinate 170 of JBHELS010000213.1, forward strand.
ATGGCGATGAGGCAGTTGGTGTTGGCCGGATTGCCAACCACCAGCACCTTGACATTGCGATCGGCGACGCGGTCGAGCGCCTGGCCCTGCGGCCCGAAGATCTTGCCGTTCGCCTCGAGCAGATCCTTTCGCTCCATGCCGGGGCCGCGCGGCCGAGCGCCCACCAGGAGCGCAACCTGTACGTCCTTGAACGCCACCATCGGGTCGGAGGCCGCGCTCGTGCCAGCGAGGAGCGGAAACGCGCAGTCGTCGAGCTCCATCATCACGCCCCGCAGTGCCTTCTGCGCCTTCTCGTCGGGTATCTCGAGGAGATGCAGGATGACGGGCTGATCCTTCCCCAGCATATGGCCGGCAGAGATGCGGAAGAGCAGCGAATAGCCGATCTGACCTGCGGCGCCGGTCACGGCGACGCGAATGGGGGCTTTAGGCATCGAGCGCTCCGCGGGGAATTGGATTTCGATTTTACAGCAGCGGCTTGCTGCGCTGCGACGCTATAATCGAATCGTCCTCAATGTCCAGCGCGGCCGCGAAAAAAAGAAGACCGAAATACCTCAGCCTCACGGCGCTGCTCTTCGAAATCCGCCTGCCGGCGACCGCTTGGGTTTCCGGATTTCATCGTCTCTCCGGCGCGCTCCTATTCTTTCCGTTCGCTGCGTGGCTGCTCTACCTGCTCGATACGAGCCTCGGCTCGGAGCAAGGCTTCTCGCATGTGCGCGATGAATATTTGGGCATGCCGGTCGCGAAGCTCGGCCTCACGGTGTTCATCTGGGCCTACGCGCATCACTTCTGCGCCGGACTGCGCTTTCTTTTCCTGGATCTCAACAAGGCGATCGAGATCCACCAAGCGCGCATGACGAGCTACCTCGTCTTTATCGCGAGCATCGTGCTGACCATCGCCTTTGCGTGGCGCGTATGGTGAACCGGGTTGTCGTCGGCGCGCACTACGGGCTCGGCAGTTGGCTCGCGCAGCGCATTACAGCCGTAATCATGGCGCTCTACAGCGTGATACTTCTGGTGGTGTTCGCCACTGGCCGGCCGATCAACTACGGCGTCTGGCGCGAGCTCTTCACGCATGGCTGGATGCGCGTCGCGACGCTCCTTTTCGCGATCAGCCTCGGCTGGCACGCTTGGGTCGGCATGCGCGACATCCTGATGGACTATGCCAAGCATGATGGGCTCAGGCTTACGCTCGAGGTCCTGAGCATCCTTCTCATCGCAAGCTACGTCGGCTGGACGGTGCAGATACTGTGGCGCTGAACGTTCGCCGATTCGATGCGATCGTCGTGGGCGCCGGGGGCTCCGGCATGCGCGCGGCGCTCGAGCTCGCGCGCGCCGAGCTGAAGGTGGCGGTGCTCTCGAAGGTGTTCCCCACGCGCTCGCATACGGTGGCGGCGCAGGGGGGCATCGCGGCGCCGCTTGCCAATTCCACGGAAGACAACTGGCATTGGCACATGTACGACACGGTCAAGGGCGCCGATTACCTCGGCGACCAGGACGCGATCGAGTACATGTGCCGGCGGGCGATCGAGGTGGTGGTCGAGCTCGAGCACATGGGCATGCCGTTCGACCGCCTCGAGAACGGCAAGATCTACCAGCGGCCCTTTGGCGGCCATACCCAGGACTACGGCAGCGCGAAGATGGCGATGCGCGCCTGCGCCGCGGCCGATCGCACCGGCCACGCGATGCTGCACACGCTCTATCAGCAGAACGTACGCGAGAACACGCAGTTCCTGGTCGAGTGGATGGCGCTCGATCTCATCCGCGATCCCCAGGACGGCGCGATCGTCGGCATCACCGCCCTCGAAATGGAAACGGGCGAGCTCTACATCCTGCAGGGAAAGGCGGTGCTCCTTGCAACCGGCGGCGCAGGCCGCATCTATTGGGCTACGACCAATGCTTTTATCAACACCGGTGACGGCCTCGGCATGGTGGCGCGTGCCGGGCTGCCGCTCGAGGACATGGAGTTCTGGCAGTTTCATCCGACCGGCGTCGCCGGCGCGGGCGTGCTCATCACCGAGGGGGTGCGGGGCGAGGGCGGCTACCTGCTGAACAAGAACGGCGAGCGCTTCATGGAGCGCTATGCGCCGAACGCCAAAGACCTCGCGAGCCGCGACGTGGTCTCGCGCGCGATGACCACCGAGATCAAGGAAGGCCGCGGCTGCGGCGAGCATGCGGACCATGTGCTCCTCAAGCTCGACCACCTCGGTCCCGAGGTGATCATGCAGCGCCTGCCCGGCATTCGGGAAATCGCGATGAAGTTTGCGAACGTCGATCCGATCCGCGATCCGATTCCGGTGGTCCCCACGGTCCACTATCAGATGGGCGGTATCCCGACCAACTACATGGGCCAGGTGGTGGCCCCCGAAGGCGCGAGCAAGGAAGCGATCGTCCCAGGCCTCTACGCGGCGGGGGAGTGCGCTTGCGTCTCGGTCCATGGCGCGAACCGCCTCGGCACCAATTCGCTCCTCGACCTCCTGGTATTCGGCAAAGCGTCGGGCGAGCAGGTGATCAAGGACATCCGAGCCCAGCCGAGCCCCCATCGCAACTTGCCCAAGGACGCGGGCGAAGAGACGCGGGCCCGGCTCGCGCGCCTCGACGGCGCGAAAAGCGGCGAGCGCGTGTCGGACGTGCTTAACGATCTACGGCGCACGATGCAGGCGCATTGCGGCGTCTTCCGTTTCGGCGAAGATCTAAAGAAAGGCGTCGTGCTCGTCGAGGAGATCGCCGCCCGTACCGAGCGTACGTTCATCGACGACAAGTCGAAGGTCTACAACACGGCGCGCGTGGAAGCGCTCGAGCTAGAGAACTTGGTCGAAACCGCGGTGTCGACCATGGTGAGCGCCGAGGCACGCAAGGAGAGCCGCGGCGCGCAGTCGCGGGACGATTATCCGGAGCGCGACGACAAGAAGTGGATGCAGCACACGCTGTGGTACAAGGAAGCTAACCGCCTCGATTACAAGCCCGTGCATCAGCGGCCGCTGTCGGTCCAGACCATGGAGCCCAAGGTTCGCAGGTACTAGATGAAGCTCACGATCTACCGCTACGACCCGGACAAGGACGAGAAGCCCTACTATCGGGACTACGACGTGCCGGTCGACTCGCACGACCGGATGCTCCTCGATGCGCTCGTCAAGGCGAAGACGATGGATGACTCGCTCGCCTTCCGCCGCTCGTGCCGCGAGGGCATCTGCGGCTCCGATGGGATGAACATCAACGGCAAGAACCGCCTCGCCTGCACCACCAAGCTTGCCGAGCTGCCCGAGCACGTCACCATCCGGCCGCTTCCCGGCTTGCCAGTGATCCGCGATCTCATCGTGGACATGACCCAGTTCTTCAAGCAATACCACTCGATCAAGCCCTACGTCATCAACGAGGACCCGCCGCCCGAGCGCGAGCGGTTGCAGTCGCCCGAAGAACGCGACCATCTCAATGGGTTGTATGAGTGCATCCTGTGCGCCTGCTGCTCGACCGCATGCCCTTCGTGGTGGTGGAACCCGGACAAGTTCGTCGGGCCCGCCGGTTTGCTGCAGGCCTATCGCTTCATCGCCGATACGCGCGACCAGGCAACCAACGAGCGCCTGGACAACCTCGAAGACCCGTATCGCCTGTTTCGCTGCCACACGATCATGAATTGCGCCGACGTCTGCCCGAAGGGATTGAATCCGACCAAGGCTATCAACCATATCAAGGAGCTGCTGGTAAAGCGCGCCGTCTGATGAACCGCGTCGAGCGTGAAAGGCTCAAGTGGAAATGCCGCCGGGGTTTGCTCGAGCTCGACATCGTACTTAGCCGCTATCTCGCACAGCATGCCGACGATGCGGAGCTCGCCGCGCTCCTTGATCTGCCCGACAACGACCTGTGGGACATCGTCGCCGGGCGTAGCGATGACTATGCGCCCCACCTGAGGCATGTCGTCGCGCGACTGCGCGCGGCATAAAGGAATAGCCATGGCTGACAAGACCGCGACGCTGAAACTGCCTGACGGAAAATCGCTCGAGTTTCCGGTGCTCTCCGGCAGCACCGGGCCCGACGTCGTCGACATCCGTACGCTCTATGGCAAGTCCGGCATGTTCACCTACGACCCGGGCTACCTTTCGACCGCGAGCTGCAGCTCGAGCATCACCTACATCGACGGCGATGCCGGCATCCTGCTCTACCGCGGATACCCGATTGAGCAGCTCGCCGAGCACTGCGACTTCCTCGAGGTGTGCTACCTGCTGCAGTACGGCGAGCTGCCCACCCGCAAGCAAAAGGACGAGTTCGTGGACATCGTGATGCACCACACGATGGTCCATGAGCAGCTCGTCAGGCTCTACCAGGGCTTCAGGCGCGACGCGCACCCGATGGCGGTGATGGTCGGCGTGGTGGGTGCGCTCTCCGCCTTCTACCACGACGCGCTCGACATCAACGACCCGCAGCACCGCGTCATTTCGGCGTTCCGGCTGATCGCCAAGATGCCGACCATCGTCGCGATGTCCTACAAGTACTCGATCGGCCAGCCGTTCATGTATCCGAAGAACAATCTTTCGTATACGGCGAACTTCATGCGCATGATGTTCGGCGTGCCGACCGAGGAGTACAAGGTGAACGACGTGCTGGTGCGCGCGATGGACCGCATCTTCATCCTGCACGCCGATCACGAGCAGTATGCGTCCACCTCGACCGTGCGCCTGTGCGGCTCGTCGGGCGCGAATCCGTACGCGTGCATCGCGGCCGGCATCGCCTCCCTATGGGGTCCGGCGCACGGCGGCGCGAACGAGGCGGCGCTGCAGATGCTGGAGGAGATCGGTGACGCCTCCAAGGTGCCGGAGTTCATCCGTAAGGTGAAGGACAAGCACTCGGGCGTGCGGCTGATGGGCTTCGGCCATCGCGTCTACAAGAACTACGATCCGCGCGCGAAACTGATGCGCGAGACCTGCCACGAAGTCCTGGAAGAGCTCGGCCTGCACAACGACCGCCTGTTCAAGCTGGCGCTCGCGCTGGAGAAAATCGCGCTCGAGGACGACTATTTCGTCAGCCGCAAGCTCTACCCGAATGTCGACTTCTATTCCGGCATCGTGCAGCGCGCGCTCGGCATCCCGGTGGCCATGTTCACCTGCATCTTCTCGCTCGCGCGCACCATCGGCTGGATCGCGCAGTGGCAGGAGATGATTTCCGATCCCGAGTACAAGATTGGCCGGCCGCGCCAGCTCTACAAGGGCGCGACGCAGCGCGATGTCAAGCCGATCGACAAAAGGTAGGCCTACCAAATTCGGGGTCAAGCCTATTTCCCTATGAGGTTTGGATTCCTGCATTGAAAATAGGGCTCTGACCCCGATTTAAAGAAGGCAACGCCATGGCGAGCGTGATGCGGCAATTTCTCGATAACTCGTACCTCTTCGGCGGCAACGCCGCGTTCATCGAGGACTTGTACGAGAAGTACCTGATCAATCCGCAGTCGGTGCCCGATGAATGGCGCGAGTATTTCGATCGCTTGCAGGTGCTGCCCGGAAATGCGGTGAAGGACGTCGCCCGGGCCCCGGTCGAGGAATCGTTCGTGCAGCGGGCGAAGCGCGGCGAGCTCGGCGGCCAGGCGCGTACCTATCCGACGGAGCCGGTGGCGCCGGAGCGCCTGCAGGTGGCGGCACTCCTCCTTGTCACGGCCTATCGCATCTCCGGCGCTCGCTGGGCGACGGTCGATCCGTTAAAACGCATGGCGCGCCCGCCGCAACCCGAGCTCGAGCCGGGTTTTTACGACCTGACCGAAGCGGATCTCGACCAGACGGTGAACGCGGGCTCCTACGTCGGCCTCGATCGCACCTCGCTCCGCAACCTGTTGCAGGCGTTGCGCGACACCTACTGCCGCGACATCGGCTTCGAGTACATGTTCATCTCCGACCGCGTCCAGCGGCAGTGGATTCAGGAGCGCATCGAGCCGACGCGCGCCACGCCGCAGCTCGCGAACGAGCAGCGGCGCCATCTCCTTCAGAAGCTCACCGAAGCCGAGCACCTCGAGCGCTATCTGCACACCCGGTACGTCGGCCAGAAGCGCTTCTCGCTCGAAGGCGGCGAGAGCCTCATTCCGTGTATCGACGAGCTCATCCAGCGTGCCGGCTCGACCGGCGTGCAGGAGATCGTGATCGGCATGGCGCACCGTGGCCGCTTGAACGTGCTCGTGAACGTGCTCGGCAAGATGCCGAAGGATCTCTTCCTCGAGTTCGAGGGCAAGGCGGCGTCCGAGCTTCCCTCGGGCGACGTCAAGTACCACAACGGCTTTTCGTCCGACCTCTCGAGCGCCGGCGGGCCGGTGCACATCTCGCTCGCCTTCAACCCCTCGCATCTCGAGATCGTCAATCCGGTGGTCGAAGGCTCGGTGCGCGCCCGCCAGCGCCGCCGCGACGACAAGACGGGGGACCAGGTGCTGCCGATCCTGATCCACGGTGATGCGGCGTTCGCCGCGCAAGGCGTGGTGATGGAGACGCTGAACCTCTCCGGCACGCGCGGCTACGGCACGGGCGGCACCGTGCACATCATCGTCAATAACCAGATCGGCTTCACCACGTCCGATCCGCGCGATGCGCGCTCGACGCTCTATTGCACGGATGTGGCGAAGATGGTCGAGGCGCCGATCTTCCACGTGAACGCCGACGATCCGGAGGCGGTGCTCTTCGTCACGCAGCTCGCGCTCGACTTCCGTGCCCGGTTCCACAAGGACGTGGTAATCGACATCGTCTGCTTCAGGAAGCTCGGCCACAACGAGCAGGACGAGCCCGCGATCACGCAGCCGCTCATGTACAAGAAGATCACCCAGCACCCCGGCACGCGCAAGCTCTACGCCGACAAGCTCGTCACGCAGGGCGTGGTTTCGGCCGAAGAGCCCGAGGCGATGATCAAGCGCTATCGCGACACGCTCGATGCCGGCCAGCAGACGGTGAGCCCCGTGCTTTCCAACTTCAAGAGCAAGTTCGCGGTCGATTGGGCGCCGTTCCTCGGCGCCAAGTGGACCGATGGCGCCGACACCCACGTGCCGCGCGCGGAGCTGCAGCGGCTCTCGGAACCGCTGACCCGCGTGCCACCGGAATTCCACGTGCACCCGACCGTCGGCCGGGTGATCGAGGCGCGCAAGCAAATGGCCGCCGGCAAAGTGCCGGTCGACTGGGGCATGGCCGAGATGCTCGCCTATGCGTCCCTGCTATCGAATGGCTACGACGTGCGCCTCTCCGGCCAGGACTCGGGCCGCGGCACCTTCGCGCATCGCCATGCGGTGTTGCACGATCAAGAGCGCGAGCGCTGGGACGAAGGCACCTACATTCCGCTCCAGAACATCTCGAAGGATCAGGGCGATTTCGTGGTCATCGATTCGGTGCTCTCGGAAGAGGCGGTGCTCGGCTTCGAGTACGGCTTCGCTACCGCCGAGCCGAACGCGCTCGTCATCTGGGAAGGACAGTTCGGCGATTTCGCGAACGGCGCGCAGGTCGTCATCGACCAGTTCATCGCCGCCGGCGAGACCAAGTGGGGCCGGGTCTGCGGCCTCGTCATGTTCCTGCCGCACGGCTACGAGGGGCAGGGACCCGAGCACTCGTCCGCACGTCTGGAGCGCTATCTCCAGCTTTGCGCCGAGCACAACATGCAGGTGGTGGTGCCTTCCACTGCGGCACAGATGTTCCATCTCCTTCGCCGGCAGATGCTGCGGCCTTTCCGCAAGCCCTTGATCGTGATGACGCCGAAGTCGCTGCTGCGGAAAAAGGAAGCTTCTTCGCCGATCGGCGACCTGGCCAATGGCGCTTTCCAAACGGTGATTCCGGACACGACGAGCGTCGACGAGAAGGCCGTGAAACGCATCATCGCCTGCTGCGGCAAGGTCTACTACGACCTCGCGACCAAGCGGACCGAGCTGCAGCGAAGCGACGTCGCCATCATCCGCGTCGAGCAGCTCTATCCCTTCCCGCACAAGCAGTTCCAGGCGGAGATGCGCCGCTACCCGAACGCGACCGAGGTGGCGTGGTGCCAGGAGGAACCGCAGAACCAGGGTGCCTGGTACCAATGCGCGCATTACTTCAGAGAAAACATGCGCGAGGACCAGAAGCTGTACTATGCCGGCCGGCCGCCGTCGGCGTCACCCGCGAGTGGCTACGCCGCGCGGCACAACGAGCACCAAAAGGCGCTGGTGGACCAGGCCTTCGGCAAATACAAGTAAAGCAATTCGGGGTCAGGCACCGAATTGCTTCGACGCAGGCGTAGATGGAATTCGGTGCCTGAACCCGAATTCCGAGCCCGGCGAGTTACTCGCTGGTTTTTCGATACCCGGTGGATGCTTAGCGGAAGCCGGGGAAAAACTGAACGGGAGCGGTAGATGGCCATCATCGAAGTCAAGGTGCCGCAGCTTTCCGAATCGGTCGCCGAAGCGACGCTTCTCGACTGGCACAAGAAGGAAGGCGAACGAGTCGCGCGCGACGAGAACCTGATCGACATCGAAACGGATAAGGTGGTGCTGGAGCTTCCGGCGCCCGCCGACGGCGTGCTCGTCAGGATCATGAAGAAGGCGCGCGAGTCGGTCGGCTCAGGCGACGTCATTGCGCAGATCGACACGGAAGCAAAGGCCGCCGCTGCCGCGGCGAGCGGCGCGAGCGTCGCCGCGCCGAAGCCGGCCGCTCAAGCGCCGAAGTCCGCTCAGCCCGCGGTGATGCCCTCAGCGCAGAAGCTCGCCGCCGAGCGCGGCATCGACACGTCTCAGGTGCCGGGCACGGGCCGAGATGGCCGCGTCACGAAGGGCGATGTCCTCGAGCACGCCGACAAGCCGGCAGCACGACCGTCGGCACCGCCCGCGCCGCGCCCGGTCCTGCAGCAGCCGGCGCCGCCCGTCGATCTCGACCAGATGCTTGCCGGCCGACCGGAGCAGCGCGTGCCGATGTCGCGGCTTCGCCAGCGGGTGGCCGAGCGTCTCGTCCAGTCGCAGTCGACGGCGGCGATCCTCACCACCTTCAACGAAGTGAACATGCAGCCGGTCGTCGAGATGCGCAAGAAGTACCAGGAGCGCTTCGAGAAAGAGCACGGCACGCGCCTCGGGTTCATGTCCTTCTTCGTCAAGGCCGCCGTGCATGCGCTCAAGCGCTTCCCGGTGGTCAACTCGTCGATCGACGGCACCGACATCGTCTATCACGCCTATTTCGACATCGGCGTGGCGGTCGGCACCCCGCGCGGCCTCGTCGTGCCGATCCTGCGCGACGCGGATCGCATGAGCTTCGCCGAGATCGAGAAGAAAATCGGCGACTTCGGCAAGCGAGCGCAGGACGGCAAGCTCGCGCTGGAAGAGCTCACCGGCGGCACGTTCTCCATTTCGAATGGCGGCGTCTTCGGCTCCATGCTGTCGACGCCGATCATCAACCCGCCGCAATCGGCGATTCTCGGCGTCCACGCCACCCGGGACCGTCCGGTCGCCGAGAACGGGCAGGTCGTGATCCGGCCCATGAACTATCTCGCGCTCTCCTACGACCATCGCATCATCGACGGGCGCGAGGCGGTGCTCTTTCTCGTCGCCATCAAGGAAGCGCTCGAAGATCCGGCTCGCCTGATCCTGGAGATCTAGCGTGGACGCCTTCGATGTCTTCGTGATCGGCGGCGGGCCCGGCGGCTACATCGCGGCGATCCGGGCGGCACAACTGGGGTTGAAGACCGCTTGCGCCGACGACTGGCGCGGCGCCGACGGCAAGCCGGCGCTCGGCGGCACCTGCACCAACGTCGGCTGCATCCCGTCGAAAGCCCTCCTGCAATCGTCGGAATACTACGAGCAGGCCGGCCACCAATTCGCCGATCACGGCGTCAAGGTGAAGGGACTCGATCTGGATCTCGCGCAGATGCTCAAGCGCAAGGACAAGACGGTCAAGGCGAGCAACGACGGCGTCGCCTACCTCTTTCGCAAGAACAAGATCCAGTTCTTCCACGGCCGTGCAAGCTTCGCCAAAGCGGCGGAGGGCGGCTATGAGCTGCGCGTGGGTGAGCAGCCGGTGCATGCGAAGCACGTCATCGTCGCGACCGGTTCCAATCCGCGGCAGCTGCCGGGTGTCGAGTTCGACGAAAAGCTCGTGCTGAGCAACACCGGCGCGCTGGCAATGCCGGAGGTGCCGAAGCGCCTTGGCGTGATCGGCGCGGGCGTCGTCGGTCTCGAGATGGGGAGCGTCTGGCGTCGCCTCGGTGCGCAAGTCACGATCCTCGAAGGGCTGCCCGCGTTTCTGGGCGCGGCCGATGAGCAGCTCGCCAAAGAGGCGGCGAAGATCTTCGCCAAGCAGGGCCTCGCGATCGAGCTCGGCGTCAACATCACCAAAGTCACGCCGGGGAAGAAAGGCGTGACGGTTCAGTACGCGGCGGCTGATAAGAGCGCGAAGACATTGGAATGCGACCGGCTGATTGTCTCGATCGGCCGCCTGCCCAATACCGAGGGCTTGAACGCCGCGGCGGTGGGCCTAAAGCTCGACGAGCGCGGATTCATTGCCGTCGACGGCGGGTGCCGCAGCAACCTGCCCAATGTCTGGGCCATCGGCGATGTCGTGCGCGGCCCGATGCTCGCGCACAAGGCCGAGGAAGAGGGCGTCGCGGTCGCCGAGCGAATCGCCGGACAGAAGCCGCACGTGAACTTCAACACCGTCCCGTGGGTCATCTACACCTCGCCGGAGATCGCGTGGGTCGGCGAAACGGAGCAGCAGTTGAAGGCGCGAAAGGCCGATTACCGAGCCGGTACCTTCCCCTTCATGGCGAACGCGCGCGCCCGCGCGCTCGGTGATCCGACGGGGCTCGTGAAGTTCCTCGCGGACGCGAAGACCGACCGCATCCTCGGCGTGCACATCATCGGGCCGTACGCGGGGGAGCTCATAGCCGAAGCGGTGGCGGCGATGGAGTTCGGTGCCGCGGCGGAGGACATCGGCATGATTTGCCATGCGCACCCATCGCTCTCGGAGGCGATAAAGGACGCGGCACTCGCCGTCGACAAGCGCGCGCTCAACATATGACTCGCTTCGCGCTTGCGCTTGTCGTTCTGGCGATCGGCGGCTGCAGCCTTGCGCCGCTCTACTACCCGACGCTGAACGAGCACGTGGTGGCGCTGCACAAGGGCGATCTTGAGGCTTCCGGCATCGCCTTCGTCACGCCATCGACGGTCACGGGCCTCGAGCAGGAGAAGCAGGCGGTGGCGCTCACCTTCACCGACGTGCTGGCGAGTACGCGGCCCGGCATCAAGGTGGTGTCGCTCGCCGAGACGCTGAGCGCGGTCAACCGCGCCGGGCTGGTCGATGCCTATCGGCGCATGTACGAGGATTATCGGAATACCGCGCTACTGCCCGCCGACGTGCTGCGGCGCCTGAGCGCCGCCACGGGCGCCCGTTACATCGCGCAGCTCAGCCTCCAAGGCTTCATGCAGAATTCGAAGAACCGGCTCGGCATCCTCGGGCTGCGGATCATCGATACCCAGCTCGGCGACCTGCGCCTGCACGTCCAGATCTGGGATAGCCATGACGGCAGCATAGCCTGGGAGGCGATGGAGGAGCTGCGCATCGCCAAGGAGACCACCAGGGAGGAGCCGATCATGTTGCGCACGCTGCTCGAGCGCTCGGCGCGGGACCTCGTCGCCAAGCTTCCGTGACGCAGGATGTCGTCGCGCTCTACGAGCAGAGCCTCGCGAAGCGCGGATTCGTCTCCGATCCTGCCCAATGGCGCGCGGTCGAGCGGCTCCAGCGACTCTACGAGGAATGGAGCGCCTACAAGGCGAAGCGCAGCAGCGCGCTGAAGCGCCTCCTTCTGCACCCCGAGCTGCCGAAGGGCGTCTATCTCTGGGGTCCGGTCGGGCGCGGCAAGAGCTTCCTGATGGACGCTTTCTTCCGCTGCGTGCCGCTCGTAAGGAAGCGGCGCGTGCATTTCCACCATTTCATGCGCGAGATTCATCGCGAGCTCGATGAGCTGCGCGGTACCGAAGACCCGCTCGCCGCGGCGGCGGAGCGCACGGCGCGGCGCTATCGGCTGATCTGCTTCGACGAGTTCCACGTCTCCGACATCGCTGATGCCATGATCCTCGGGCGCTTTCTCGAGCGCGTGATGGACCGCGGGGTCGAGTTCGTCATGACCTCGAACTATCACCCGGACGAGCTTTATCCGAACGGGTTGCAACGAGAGCGCTTCCTGCCGGCGATCGAGCTCATCAAGCAGCGGCTCGATGTCGTTGGGGTGGACAATGGCACCGACTACCGGCGCCTCAAGATGGAGCGCATGAAGGTCTACCACGTGGGCTCGGACGAGCCGCTGCGCAGAATCTTCGACGAGCTGCGCGACGTCGAGGAAGAAAAGCAGCCACTCGACGTCGAGGGTCGCACCATTGCGTACCGCAAGCGCGCGGGCGGCTTGGTGTGGTTCGATTTCGAAGTGCTCTGCGCCGGCCCCCGCTCTTACGCCGACTACGTCGATCTCGCGAAGCGCTTCCACACAGTCATGCTCTCCGGCGTGCCGCGCATGTCGCCCAAGAATTCGGACGCCGCGCGGCGCTTTACCTGGCTTGTCGACGTCTTCTACGATGACCGCGTGAACCTGATCATCTCGGCCGAGGCGGACCCCGATCAGCTCTTCACCGCCGGTGAGCAGGCGGCCGAGTTCCAGCGCACAGTGAGCCGCCTCTACGAGATGCAGTCGGTCGAGTACCTGCGTGCCGAGCGGAGGAGAGCTGCGGCTTGATCGGCGGCGCTCGCCGTCGTCTGGGTGCCGCGCATGCGCGCGCGCCTCGCGCGTGAGGCGAACCGCTCAGAAAATAGGGTCAGTCCCTATTTAGCTCCAGTACGGCGGAAAACTGGAACTCTTCTGCTCGGCTTCGAGAAGGCGCAGCATCGCCGGCCATTCCAGGACGCCGTACGGGCGGCGCGTGCCGGGCTGGTAGAGGTGCGCGGTCTTCGCCAGCGTTTCTTTGCTCGGCAGGACGAGATCGGTCCGCGCCGCCATGGCGTCGACCTGAGTGCGGCAAGCGAGCTCGAGCTGGTACATCAGATTGAACGCTTCCGGAACGCTCGGTCCGCAGGTGAGAAGCCCATGCGAGCGAAGGATCAGAGCGTTGTGGCCGCCGAGATGGCCCACCAGGCGCTCCTGCTCGGCGCGCTCGATCGCCGGCCCCTCGTAGTGGTGGTAGCCGATATGGCCTTCGAATCGGATCGAGGTCTGGCTGATCGGCAGGAGCCCGCACTGCATTGCCGCGACCGCCATGCCGGCGCGCGTATGGGTATGGATGACGCAGCGCACGTCCGGGCGCGCGCGATGGATCGCTCCATGGATGATGTAGCCCGCCTTGTTGACGTAGTAATCGGTGTCGGGTTTCCAGATGATGTTGCCGTCAAGATCGATCTTGGCGAGGCTCGAGGCGGTGATCTCCTTGTATAGCAAACCGTACAAGTTGATCAGTATGTGATGCTCGGGGCCGGGCACCCGCACGGTGATGTGGTTGTACGTAAGATCCGTCATCCCGTAATAGTCGATCAGGCGATAGCAGGCGGCGAGCTCGATGCGCGCCTGCCATTCCTCGGCGCTCACTTCGTTGCGGATGCTGCGAAAGTCAGTGCGGTAGTTCGGTAATTTGTCCATGGCCGGTGCAAGAATATAGCGATGCGCTTCCTTTTGGCGATCTTCCTCGCGCTCGCGCCTTGGCTTGCGCACGCGCAGGCGTACCCGACAAAGCCCGTACGGCTCATTATCCCTTTCCCACCCGGCGGCTCGAACGACCTCGTCGGTCGCGCGGTCGCGGCGCAGCTCGGCGAGCGGGTCGGCCAAAGCGTGGTGATCGACAACCGCGGCGGTGGCGGCGGCACGATCGGCATGAATGCAGCGGCCAAGTCGCCCGCTGACGGATACACCTTGCTCCTCGTGTCGGTGGGCTGGCCGGTGAGCATTGCGCTGCAATGGATGCCAGAAGCGTCGTTGCAATGGTTCGTGCCAGTCGCGCCGATCGGCACCGGCCCGAGCCTCCTCGTCGTGCCGAACTCGCTGCCGGTCCAGTCGATGCAGGAACTGATCGCGCTCGCGAAATCGAAGCCGGGGACACTGAACGCCGGCTCGGCGGGCCCGGGCAGCTTCCAGCACCTCGCGACCGAGCTTTTTCGCCTGCAGGCGGGCATCGATATCGTCATCGTGCAATACAAGGGCGGCGGGCCCGCGCTCACGGACACGATCGCCGGACAGGTCCATATGAACATCGGCAGCGCCGTGCAGAACATCCCGCACGTGCGCTCAGGCAAGCTGCGCGCGCTCGGCGTCGGTGGCAAGAATCGCCTCGCCGCGCTGCCCGATGTGCCGACCTTCGCCGAGGGCGGGCTGAACGGCGCCGAGGCGACCAACTGGTGGGGCGTCGTCTCCCCGGCCGGCACGCCGGCGGCGGTGCTCGAGCGACTGCAGAAAGACATCTCCGCCGTCGTCGAATCGCCCGAGATGCAAAAGCGTTTCCAGCTCGAAGGCGCCGAGGCGCTGCGCCTGACGCCGCGCGAATTCGGAACGCTGGTGGCGAACGAGGCGGCGAAATGGACGCGCGTCGTGAAAGACGCAGGCATCAAGGCAGAGTGAAAGGACATCATGGAAAGCTTCAAGGCCTATAGGCTGACCGAGACGCCGGATAAGAAGATCCGCGC
>JBHELS010000214.1:0-6103 GCA_046263015.1 Burkholderiales bacterium
CTGGCATGGTCGGTCTCCTGTCGTTAGCCATTCGAGCCTAGTCGATTGGCGCGATCGGCAATCGACAACGCTTCTTTGAAGCCGACCGGCCGCCCGCGTTAGTTGGCGAGCTCGGGCCGGTTTCTGAACTGCTCGAGCGCCTCGGGGTTCGCGAGCGCCTCTAGGTTCTTGACCTGCCGACCGTGCACGACGTCGCGCACCGCAAGCTCGACGATTTTGCCGCTCTTCGTCCGCGGAATGTCGGTTACCTGCACGATTTTCGCGGGGACGTGGCGCGGCGTGGTGTTGTCGCGGATGCGACGCTTGATGGCATTGGCGACGTCATCGCCGAGCGCAAGGTCTTCGCGCAGCTTGACGAAAAGCACCACGCGCACGTCACCCTGCCAATCCTGTCCGATGACGAGCGACTCGACCACCTCCTCGAGCTGCTCCACCTGCCGGTAGATCTCTGCCGTGCCGATCCGGACGCCGCCCGGATTGAGGACGGCGTCGGAGCGGCCGTAGATGATGATGCCGTCGTGCTCGGTGATCTCGCTCCAGTCGCCGTGGCGCCACACGTTGGGATACTTCTCGAAGTAGGCGGCGCGGTATTTCGCGCCGTCCGGATCGTTCCAGAAGCCGATCGGCATGCACGGGAAGGGACGAGTGCAGACGAGCTCGCCCTTCTCGCCCTTGAGGGAACGGCCCTGCTCGTCGAAGACATCGACCGCCATGCCGAGGCCCTTCGCCTGAATCTCGCCGCGCCATACGGGCCCCGCCGGGTTGCCGAGCACGAAGCAGGAGACGATGTCGGTGCCGCCGGAGATCGAGGAGAGGCAGACATCGCGCTTCACGTTCTCGTAGATGTAGTCGAAGCCTTCCGGCAGGAGCGGCGAGCCGGTCGAGAGCACCGCGCGTAGCTTCTTCAACGGGTACGTCTCGATCGGTTTCAAGCCGCTCTTCGCGAGCGCATCGATGAACTTGGCCGAGGTGCCGAAGTGCGTCATGCGCTCGGCCTCGGCATAGTCGAAAAGGAGTCGGCCGCGATTGACGAAGGGCGAGCCATCGTAAAGAAGGAGCGTCGCCTCGGAGGCGAGTCCGCTCACGAGCCAGTTCCACATCATCCAACCGAGCGTGGTGAAGTAAAACGGGCGGTCGCCAACCCGCACGTCACTGTGCAAGCGGTGCTCCTTGAGGTGCTGCAGCAGCGTGCCGCCCGCGCCATGAACGATGCACTTCGGCACGCCCGTCGTGCCGGACGAATAGACGATGTAGAGCGGATCGTTGAAGGCGACGGGCTGATAGCGGATCTCCTCGGCCTCGAAGTCTTCGACGAACTCGTAGAGCGAGGTGCCGGTGGTCGCCGTCGCGCCGACATAGTCCACCACCACGCATTCCTCGACGCTCGGCAGGCGCTCTAGCACCTGCGCCACCTTTTGCTGGCAATCGAATTCCTTGCCGCCGTAGATATAGCCGTCGGCGCAGAAGAGCACCTTCGGCTCGATCTGGCCGAAGCGGTCGAGCACGCCCTGGACGCCGAAGTCGGGAGAGCAACTCGACCAGACAGCGCCGAGGCTCGCGGTGGCAAGCATCGCCGCGGTCGCCTCCGGCAGGTTCGGAAGATAGCCCGCGACACGATCGCCCTGGCGCACGCCGACATCGGAAAGCGCCTGCGCCATGCGCGAGACGAGGTCGTAGAGCTGCTTGTAGGTCATGCGGCGCTTAATGCGATCCTCGCCCCAGAAGACGATCGCCTCGGCGCCGTCACGCCGGCGAAGCAGGTTCTGCGCGAAGTTCAAGCGGCCCTGCGGAAACCAGCGTGCGCCAGGCATCTTGTCCCTGTCCGCCAGCGTTTCGCCGCCTTTCTCGCCGATCACGCCGCAGAAGTCCCAGATTCGGTTCCAGAACTCAGGCGCTTGCTCCACCGACCACCGATGTAGCGCCGCGTAATCCGCCTTGCCGACTTCGCGCATGAAGCGAGCCATCGCGGTTTGCGCGGCGCGCTCGGGACTTGGGGTCCACATCGGGCTCATTGCATTCGCTCGCGGATGGTTTGCGGAATGCGCACCGGCTTCTGGCGTTCCATGTCGATGAAGACGACCCTCGCCGCACCATCCGCATGCAGCTCGCCGCCGATCATGAGCTCATAGTACGTCGCGACGCTCGAGCCGCCCGGCGGGCCGGCGTAAACCTGGACTTCGACCATTCCGGGATAGTTGATGGCGCGTTTGAAGTTGCATGAGGCGTTCGCGATGACGATGCCGGTCGACTTCCACGCTTCGCCCTCCGGGACGAGCGCATCGAACCAGCTGATGCGCGCCTGCTCCATATAGCGAAAGTAGACCGTGTTGTTCACATGTCCCATCGCATCCATATCGCCCCAGCGAATGGGAATGCGCTCGATGTGCACGAGCTTGCGGCCGTCGGACGACATGGGGCGCCGATTATAATTCGCCCATGCCGCGCGAATCGATGCAGTACGACATCGTGATCGTCGGCGCCGGTCCCGCGGGACTTGCGGCTGCGATCCGCGCGAAGCAGATCTCGCCAAACGTCTCCGTCTGCGTGCTCGAGAAAGGCTCGGAGGTCGGCGCGCACATTCTCTCCGGCGCGGTGATGGATCCGCGCGCCCTTAGCGAGCTCATCCCCGACTGGAAAGCGAAAGGCGCGCCGCTCAACACGCCAGTCACACGCGATCGCTTTCTTTTCCTGCGCGAGAACGGCGCGTTCGAGGCGCCCGCCTTCCTTCTGCCGGCGTGCTTCCAGAACCACGGCAATTACGTGGTGAGTCTGGGCAACGTCTGCCGTTGGCTGGCGAAGGAAGCCGAAGCGCTCGGCGTGGAGATCTTTCCCGGCTTCGCGGCCGCCGAGGTCCTCTACGAGGGCGACAGCGTGAAGGGCGTCGCGACCGGCGATCTCGGCATCGATCGCAAGGGCGACAAGACCGATGCCTATCAGCCGGGCATGGAGCTGCACGGCAAATACACCTTCTTCGCCGAAGGCTGCCGCGGTCAGCTCGGCAAAGAGCTGCAGGCGAAGTACGCCTTGCGCGTCGGCGTCGACCCGCAGGCGTATGGCATCGGGCTGAAGGAGCTTTGGGAACTGAAGGCCGAACGACACGAGCCGGGGCTCGTCATGCACACGGCAGGGTGGCCGCTCGATACCGATACCTATGGCGGATCGTTTCTCTACTACATGGAGAACCGGCAGGTGGCCGTCGGCTTCGTCGTCGGCCTCGCGTACGAGAACCCTTATCTCTCGCCCTACGAGGAATTTCAGCGCTTCAAGACCCACCCGGCGATCCGCGGGACCTTCGAAGGCGGCAAGCGCATTTCCTACGGCGCCCGCGCCATCACGGCCGGCGGGCTTCAGTCGCTGCCGAAGCTCGTCTTTCCGGGCGGCGCGCTGATCGGCGACGATGCGGGGTTCCTAAACGCGTCGCGCATCAAAGGAAGCCATTGCGCAATCAAATCGGGCATGCTGGCGGCCGAAGCCGCGTGCGAAGCGTTGCAATCGGGCCGCGCGGGCGACGAGCTAAGCGCGTATCCGGCGGCGTTCAAGGCGAGCTGGCTCTACGACGAACTCTACCGCGCGCGCAATTTCAAGCCGTGGATGTCGAAGGGCCTTTACACGGGCACGCTGATGGTGGGCATCGACCAAATCGTCTTTCGCGGCAGAGCGCCCTGGACGCTGCACCACGAGCATGCGGACCATGAAACGCTCAAGCGCAAGGGCGAGGTGCAGCCGATCGTCTATCCGAAGCCCGACGGCACGCTGACCTTCGATCGGCTCTCATCGGTGTTCATCTCCAACACCAATCACAACGAGGACCAGCCGATCCACTTGCGCTTGAAAGACCCGGCGCTCGCGCTACGCAATTGGGAGGAGTACGCGGGACCCGAGCAGCGCTATTGCCCGGCCGGGGTCTATGAGTTCGTGGATGTCGAGACGGCGCCGCGGCTGCAGATCAACGCGCAGAACTGCGTACACTGCAAGACCTGCGACATCAAGGACCCATTCCAGAACATCGTCTGGGTCGCTCCCGAGGGCGGCGGCGGGCCGAATTATCCGAACATGTAGCTTCCGGAGGTGACGATGGACCGTCGCGCGGCGCTCACAGCCTTGGCACTCACGGCCGGCGGCGGGCTGGTCCCGGTTAGGGCGCCGGCGCAGTCGAAACCGCGGCGTGTCGGCTTCATCAGCTTCGCCCCGGCGCCATTGTTCTACGACGCCTTTCGCGCGGGGATGAAGGACCTCGGGTACGTGGAAGGGAAGAACGTGCTCTTCCATGCGCGCTTCGGGGGCGGCGGCACCGCACAGCTCGACGCGATGGGAGCAGCGCTGGTGGCCGAGCGCCCGGACCTGATCGTCGCCGCCGGCGGTCCAGCCGTGCGCTCCGTGCACCAAGTAGCGTCGGACGTGCCGGTGGTCTATTCGTTCAGCGGCGATCCAGTCGCGGCCGGCTTCGCCAAGAGCTTGGCGCAGCCCGGCAACAACATGACGGGTATCTCGCTCATGTCGCTCGATCTCGTCGGCAAGCGCATGGAGGTCCTTAAGGAAAGCCTGCCCAATCTCAAGTCGGTGGCGATCCTCGCGAACCCAGACCATCCTGGCGAGCAACTGGAGCGGCGCGTGTCGCTCGAGGCGGCGAGCGCACTGGGACTCGAGCACCGCTATTACCAAGCGCAAAGCCCGGCCGAGCTCGACGCCGCACTGGCAGCCATCGGGAAAGCAGGCGCGGACGGCCTGGTCGTCTTCCCGGACGCGTTGACGGTCGCGCACCGGGAGCGCCTATCGGAAAGCGCTCTCAAGGCGCGGCTCCCGGCGATCTCGGGCTGGGCGGAGTTCGCCGAAAGCGGGTTCCTTTTTTCTTACGGCCCGAATTTGCGCGAGTCGTATCGCCGCCTCGCCACGTTCGTGGACAAGGTGCTGAAAGGCGCCCGTCCGGGCAATCTGCCCATAGAGCGGCCGAGCGTGGTGGAGATGGTCGTAAACGCGCGCACAGCGCAGGCGCTGGCGGTCGAGATTCCGCGCCGGGTCTTGCTGCGCGCCGATCGGGTACTGCAATAGCTGAGGTGAACCCGCCCCCGACGGCGACTCTCAGGCTGCGGCGATGCGGCGGCGAAGGCTGTTATCGGCGTCCGGGCGCAGAAGCGCCTCGATCTCGCTCGCCGGCACCGGCACGCTGACGTAATAGCCCTGGATTTGATCGCAGCCGAGCTGCTTCAGGAGGTGCACCTGCTCGGTGTCTTCGACACCTTCGGCGATCACTTTCAGGCCGAGCGTGTGCGCAAGCGAAACGATCATCGCCACGATGTTGCGCGGATAGCCGGCATCGCGCATGCGCACGACAAAGCTGCGGTCGATCTTCAGCGTGTCCACCGGCAGGCGCGCGAGGTAGCTGAGCGAGCAATAGCCCGTGCCGAAATCGTCCACCGATACTTCGACGCCGGCGCGCCGCAGCGTCTGCAACTTGCGCGTGCTCTCGTCGATGTCATCGACGAGGACGCTCTCCGTGATTTCCAGGTCGAGGAGCGGCTGCTCAGTGCCGAACTCGGAAATCGCTTCCACCACCGATTCGACGAAGTCCTTCTGACGGAGCTGGATTGCCGAAACGTTGACGGCAATGCGCGGCACGTTCATGCCGAGCGACTGCCAGTGGCGACTATCGGCCGCGGCCTGGCGCAGCGCCCAGCGGCCGGCGGCGAGGATCATCCCGGTTTCTTCGAGCAGGCCGACGAATTTCGCGGGCGGCACGCTGCCAAGCTCGGGGTCCGTCCAGCGAATGAGCGCCTCGAGGCCGGCGACGCCGCCGGTCTTGACGTCGATCTTCGGCTGGTAGTGAAGCGCGAGACGCCCTTCTTCGAGCGCCCGGCGCAGGCGGTTTTCCATGGCGAGCGATTCGGCGACTCGCGCGTTCATCTCCGGGGCGTAGAAGAGGTAGCGCTGGTTCAGCTCTTTCGCCTTGCTGAGCGCCGTTTCCGCGTTGGCGCAGAGCGACTCGGTCGATTCGCCGTCCGCCGGGAACACCGCGACGCCAACCTTCAGCCCCACGCGAAGCTCGACGCCGTCGACGACGATCGGCGCGACGAACGCCCGCTCGAGCTCCTCGATCAGCGCGTGG
>JBHELS010000215.1:0-6006 GCA_046263015.1 Burkholderiales bacterium
AGGCGCGCGAGGTAGGGCACGAGCTCGAGCGCGTCGCTGAAGCGGAAGCCCTTGTGGAATTGCAGCCGATACGTGGCATCGGGCACGCGCTGCGGCCGGCCGCGCGCGATCGCGCGCTCGGCCATCGCCTCCACCGTCGCCAAGACATGCGCATCGCTCGGCCAGGCTTCGAGCGCGAGCGGCAGGCGGCGGCGCCAGTTCGGATGCTCGTCCACGGTGCCCGGCAGGTTCGGCTGCTCGAGGAGCTCGAGCATGTCCTCGGGCTGCACGAGCGCGAGCTTGCAGGGCGTGCGCGCGATGTAGAAGTGCGCCGAGCGCGCCGAGCGATCGAGCCCTTCGCGCGCGAGCGCACGTTCCAGCCTCGCGAGCTCGTCGCGGCGCATGGAGCGCTCCTTTTCCCGGTCGACCGTGAGCCCGACGCGGTCGCGCCAACCGAGATCGTGCTCGGCCCAGTAACCCTTCCAGGTGGGCAAATCGTGGGTGCTTACGCAGACGAGCGCATCGCGCGGAAAGGCGGGCGGCGGCGCAATTTCGCCCTCGGACGTTTTCTCGAAGAGAAGCGGGCGGTAGGAAAGGAGGCCGGTCTGGTGCAACTTGGTGCGAAGCTCGGCCGACACGGTGCCGAGGTCCTCGCCGATCACGAGGCAGCGCCGCGCGCGGCTCTCCTCGGCGAGGACGGCGAGGAGATCATCGGCTGGATAGTGGATGTAACCGCCGCGATCGGGGCTCGCGCCGCGCGGGATGCAGTAGAGGCGCGAGAGGGCCATGACGTGATCCATGCGAATCGCGCCGCCCTCGGGCATGTTCGCGCGCAGCAGTCGCCGGAAGCTGCGATAGCCGTCCGCGGCGAGCGCGCGCGGCGAGTACGGCGGCAGCCCCCAATCCTGGCCTTTCGGGTTGAACTCATCGGGCGGCGCGCCGCACGTGACATCGAGCGCATACGCGTCCTGGTCCGCCCATACTTCCGCCCCGCCGCGATCAGCGCCGAGCGCGAGATCGACGTAGAGCCCGATCGGCATGCCGAGCTCATGCGCGCGGCGCTGCACGCGATCGAGCTGGCCGCGCGCGGCGCGCTGCAGCCACTCGTGAAACGCGACGCGCCCCGCGTTCTCGCGCGCGAAGCGCTGTACCGCGCGCGATCCCGGATCGCGATATTCGCGCGGCCATTTTTCCCAGCCGCCGCGGTACTTCTCGCGCAGCGCTTCGAAAATGGCGAACATGCTCGGGGCGCCGAGCGCCGGCTTCGCATCGCGAAAGGCGAGCCGCAAGGCGTGCAGCTTGAGGAGCGTGACGCCAGCGTAATCGACCAGCGGCGCACGGCGCAGTTGCTCGAGCTTGCGCTGAAACGCCTTGGTCTTCACCAGGCGCTGCGCGGCCGCGCTGTTCGCGTATTCGGGAAGCGCCTCGACGTCGAGGTAGACGACGTTGAGCGCGAGCCGGCTCGAGGGGCTATAGGGGCTGCCCTGTGTTGCGTGCAGCGGATTCACCCCGACCACGGCCGCCCCACGCGCCGCGGCGAGCTCGACCAGGGTCTTGAGATCGCCGAAATCGCCGATCCCCCAGTTCTTTTTCGACCGGACACCGTAGAGCTGCACCATGAAGCCCCAGACACGGCCGCCCTGCGCGAGCAGTTCCGGCTGGTAGCAACGTCCCGGCTCGAGCTTGACCTTCGCGGGCTTGCGCTCCGACCCAAGCGCCCGTGCGAGCGCCGCTCGCGTCTCCGGATCGATTCGCTTCTCGCGTCCCCAGACGTCCTGGTAGCTCTCCGCCACTTCAGGAGCGGAGTTCGGGGTCAGGGCCGTAATTATTTTTTGCCGCGGAGCGTCCATCGCCGCCAACTAATTACAGCCCTGACCCCGAATTCAGCCACCAGTTGACGCTCCAGGGGGCGCCGGGTTCGCCGTTCGACCAGAGCGGCTTCGCGCTCGGTTTCTCGCTCACCGTGACGGCCTCGTCGCCGCAGTTGGCGATGAGGAGAAGCTTCCCGTCCCAGGACACCGCGAAGGCGCGCTCACCCAGCATGCGATAGCGCCCCGGCCCGCAGTCGAGGGGCACGATGTGCTGCTTGCGAAGGGTGAGGAGGTTTTTGTAATGCGTGAGCCAGACGTGGTCGGCCTTCGCCCAATCGAGGACGCACGCCGTGAAGGTGCTTTCTGCGAGCGGGTCCGGAATCTTTTCCCGCACCGCCGGATCGCGGAAGGCGGCGAAGCGCGTGAATTCCTCGCGCCGGCCTTTGCGCACCGCTTCGCCGAGATCGCCGGCGAAATCGCAAAAGAAGAGGAACGGCTGCCGGCAGCCCCATTCCTCGCCCATGAAGAGGAGCGGCGGCGCCGGAGCGAGGAGCTGGATCGCGCTCAGCGCGCGCAGCTTCGGCGCGTCGGCGAGCGTGGTCAGCCGCTCGCCGAAGGCGCGATTGCCGATCTGGTCGTGGTTCTGCAGGAAATCGACGAAGCACGACGCCGGCAGGTGGCTCGATTTCTCGCCGCGCGGCTCCTTGCTGAAAGACGAAACCTCGCCCTGATACGCAAATCCCTCGGCGAGGCAGCGCGCGAGATGGCGCGCCGGCTGATCGGCGTACGCGACGTAGTAGCCGTCTGTTTCGCCGGTCGCGAGCACGTGGTAGGCGTGGTGCGAGTCGTCGTTCCACTGCGCGTTGTACCTGCCGGGTCCAACAAAGCGCGCCTGGTTGGCGTCGTTTTCCAGAACGAGATGCTTGTGCGCCGGCACCGCGGCGCGGATCTCATCGAGGATGTGGCGCGGCGAGTCATCGTAGATCGCGTGCACGGCGTCGAAGCGAAGCCCGTCGAAGTGGTATTCCTCGAGCCAGTAGAGCACGTTGTGGATAAAGTATTGGCGCACCACCGGGTGCGCGAAGTCGATCGCCGCGCCCCAGGGCGTCTTGTGCCGCTCGGTGAAGAACTCGGGCGAATAGAGCGAGAGGTAGTTTCCCTTCGGTCCGAAGTGGTTGTAGACGACGTCGAGGAACACCATGAGACCGGCGGCGTGCGCAGCCTCGACCAGCGCTTCGAGGTCCTCGGGACGCCCGTAGGCGCTGTCGGGCGCGTACGGCAGCACCCCGTCGTAGCCCCAGTTGCGGCGCCCAGCGAAGTCGGAGAGCGGCATGAGCTCGATCGCCGTGATGCCGTGCTCGGCGAGGTGCGGCAGCTTTTCGATCGCGGCGCGATACGTGCCTTCGGCGGTGAAGCTGCCGACGTGCAGCTCGTAGATCACCGCTTCGCGCCAGGGCCGGCTCTTCCAGCCGGCGTCCTTCCAGGGGTACTTGCGCGGATCGATCACCTCGCTCGGGCCGTCGACGTCCTGCGGCTGAAAGCGCGACGCGGGATCGGGTACCAATTGGCCACCGTTGATGCGGTACTGGTATAGCGTGCCAGCGCGTGCGTCACGATCGACAAGCTCGTACCAGCCGTCCGCCTGCGAGTGCATCGCTTTTGCGCGGCCGCCGATGACGACGTCGACAGACCGGGCCGTGGGCGCCCACAGGCGAAAGCGCACGCCGCCCTCCGGGAGCACGGCGGCGCCGAACGGCATGGCGTGCCCGGCGAGCTCAGCGTTCTGGGAAATTTCGCTCCGCTCCCATCTTTGTGCGCTTCTGGCGCGGCCACCAGCGCTCGAGGAATTCCGCGGCCCACTCGCGGCCGCCGAGACCAAAGGCGAGCGCAAGCGCGAACACCACGCCCGCGAGCAGGATGAGGAAGGTCTGGCGCACGATGTCGCCGCCGATGTTCACCTGGTCGAGCGCAATCAGGACGACGAACGCGAGGATCGCGTAGCGCGCAAGGTTGCCCATGAGGTCGGCATCCTGCAGGTGCACGTTACGGAAGTAGGCGCTGATCGCGCTGCCGACGAAGCGCGCGAAGTAGGCGCCGAAAGCGAGGATCAGGAGCGCGACCAGCACCTTCGGCACGAAGAGCAGCACCCGCTGCAGCAGATCGGTGATGTAGGTGAGGCCGAGGAGATTGAAGCCGATGAGGAGCGCCGTGAGGATGACGATCCAATAGACGAGCATCGCCAGGATATCGGTCGCGTCCATGCGGATGCCGCCGTCGCGCAGGAAGCCGTCGATGCCGGCGCGGTCGGTGACCACCTGGAAATTTACCTTGCGCAAGCCCTTGGCGATCGCGAAGCGCACCATCTTGCCGATCAGCCAGCCGGCGATGAGAACCACGAGCGCAAGCGCGAGGCGCGGCAGGAAGTCCGCTACCTGCGCGAGGAAGACGCGCAGCGGCTCGAGCATCACCTCGAGTCGGTTCATCCGCCTTCCAATAGCGCGAGCAGGCCCTGGACCGGAATGTGAATCCAGTCGGGCCGGTTCGCCGCCTCGTAGCGCAGCTCGTAGAGCACTTTCTCGATCTCGGCAAGCTGCAGCACGCCGCGCATGTCGTCGAAGGAATCGTAGATGCCGCTTCCCGCCATGGCCGCCGCGTAGGCCTGCAGGAACGCCTGGCGCGTCGCCCGTTCCCAGGCCTGCAGCGCCGGCGCTACCCGCTCGATGTTCGGCTCGGTGCTCTCGTGAAGCTCGGTCGAGCCGCGTGCATAGCTGAAGGAGCGCAGCATGCCGGCGACATCGCGCAGCGGCGTATGTTTCTTGCGGCTGTCGGCGAGCGGCCGCGACGGCTCGCCTTCGAAGTCGATGATCAGGAAGTCGTTGTTCGAGACGAGCACCTGCCCCAGGTGATAGTCGCCGTGGTGGCGGGTCTTCAGCGACTTTCTCTTCGGCGCCGCGCAGCGCTCGATGAAGGCCAGGATGCGTGCGCGCTGCGCCGCGAGCGCGCTGGCTTTCTCGCTTTTCTCGATGATGCGCAGCGTCTCCTCGGCCTCCTGGCGCACGCGGCCACGCCACGCCTCGACGTCCTGCGCGCCGAGCGGCTCCGGCGCGAACGCGTCATCGCGGCTCGGCGTCGCGAACGCGCGGTGCAGCTCCGCCGTGCGCGTCGCAAGCGTCTGGATGAGCGTGAGATAGGCGCCGTGCGTCTCGTCCTCGCGCAGCCCTTCGACCACGCGCTCGAGGTACGCGAGCGTGTAGTTCCAGGCATCGCCCTGGTTCGGCATGTAGACCTGCAGGAGCGCGATCGCGGCCGTCTCGCCGCCCCCCGCCGGCTGATATTCCACCGTGCCGAGAAGCGGCACGCAGTTCTTGAAGTGCGCCACCTCGGTGAGAAAGCGGCCGACTTCGAGCTCCGGATGCATCCCATGGCGAATGCGGCGGAAGCATTTCAGGAAGAGCCGGTCGCCGAGCGTCACGGAGGTATTGGTGCTCTGCGTGTGCAGCGTGCCGAGCGTGAGCGTCGCGACTTCTTCGCCCGCGTACTTGGCAAATTGCGAGGTGGGCGCGAAGCGCAGCGTCCCGGCGGTCGTGGCAATCGTCTTCTTCTCGCCGATCGCCTTGACGACATGGCGGCAAAACGCTTCGTCGGCGAGCGCATCGGCCATGACGCCGACATTCGCCTGCTGGCGCACCTTGGCGACGGCAAGCGCCGAGAGCGCGCGCACATGGTCCTCGTCTTCTTCCCAGCCGAGCGCGAGCGGCAGGAAGTACACCGTGTCTCGCACCGAGACGAGCGCGAGAAGCCACGACAGGCCGCCCACGTCCCAGACCACGTGGTCCCTAAGGTGCGCGTCCTTGACGGGCTCGCCTTTCTGCGCGTACCAGCGCTGCCCTTCGATGAACTTCGGCAGCACTTCGACCTCGAGCCTTTCGCGTAATTGCTCAGCCATGCCAATCCTCCAGGGCACCACCTTGTCGCGGAAAAAGGAGAGCCAGCCGTCGAAGAGGACGAGCACCGGCGCCTCCTCGTGCACCAGCATCTCCTTGTGCCAGTCGGGCGCCGCGACATCCTGCGCCAGCCGAAACCAGTAAAACCCGTACGCCGGCAGCGTCAGCAAGTAAGGCAGATCGCCGATCGGCGGAAAGGTCGCGCGTCCGAGAAGCTCGACCGGCACCCGGCCGCGGAAGCGCTTCAAATCAAGCTCCACCGGCTGCGCCGC
>JBHELS010000216.1:0-7369 GCA_046263015.1 Burkholderiales bacterium
GAAGGCCGCATTCAATATGTCGAGCACGTGACGCCGCAGCACCTCTGGCGCGCGGCCGATGTGAATCCGCTGCGCCTGGATGAGGCATTCATCGTCGCCGACGATCCGATCGAGACGGCCGCGCGCTGGGCGCGCTTCGCAGCGCTTCTTCCGGCACCGCACGGCGAGGGCGTGCGGCTCGAGACGCACCGCGGGCGCATCTTCATCGGCACGCGCGAGGCAGTGGCGAAGCTTCTCGGCAACGCGCCGCCCGCACCGGCGATCGCCGGCTACGCGCTCGCTTGCGGTCATCCAGACGCGCTTGCCGCGCGTTGTAGGAAGCTAGGCGTCGCGCTCGAGAAACGTGGCGCGCGCTATGCGGCCCAGCTCCCCGCAGCCCTCGGGAGCGTGTGGCTCTTCGGTTAGAATCCGCCCACCTTAGGAGGAGGGATATGCGCTTCACAAAACTCGCGCTCGCCGGCGCGCTCGCTATCAGCGCCGTCGCGGCCGCATCTATGGCCATGGCGCAGACCGTCAAGATCGGCTTCATCACGAGCTACTCGGGCTTGAACGGCAACCTCGGCCCGTACATGGAGCGCGCGGTGCGCCTCTATTTGAAGCAGCACGAGAAAGAGCTGGGCGGCGTGAAGGTGGAACTTCTCACGCGCGACGACACGGGTCCGAACCCCGACAAGGCGCGCCAGCTCGCGCAGGAGCTCGTGGTGCGCGACAAGGTGAATCTCCTCGCCGGCGTGATCTTCACGCCGAACGCGATGGCCATGGCGCCGATCGCCACCGAAGCGAAGGTCCCGTTCGTGATCATGAACGCCGGCACCGCGGTGATCACCACGCGCTCCCCTTACATGGTGCGCACCTCCTTCACGCTCTGGCAGTCGAGCTATCCGCTCGGCGAATGGGCGGCGAAGAAATTCAAGACGGCCTATTCGCTCGTCAGCGACTTCGGGCCCGGCCACGACTCCGAAGAGGCGTTCGACAAGGCGTTCACCGCCGGCGGCGGCAAGCTCCTCGGCAAAGTACGCGTGCCGCTGCAGAACCCCGACTGGGCCGCCTATATGCAGCGCGTGAAGGACGCGAAGCCCGATTGCCTGATGGTGTTCATCCCGGCGGGCAAAACCGCCACCGCGGTGATGAAGAACTTCTCCGAACTCGGCCTCGACAAGGCCGGCATCAAGCTGATCGGCCCGGGCGACATCACCACCGATGAAGAGCTGCCGAACATGGGCGATGTCGCGCTCGGCGTCCTTACCGTGCATCACTACTCCGCCGCTGCGACGCGCCCGCAGAACAAGGAATTCGTCGCCGCCTGGAAGAAGGAATACGGCGAGAACGAGACCCCGAACTTCGTCGCGGTCGGTGCCTACGACGGCGCGGCGATCATTGTCGAGGCGATCAAGCAACAGAAGGGCAAGCTCGATCCCGAG
Source organism: Burkholderiales bacterium (assembly GCA_046263015.1). Taxonomy (GTDB): domain Bacteria; phylum Pseudomonadota; class Gammaproteobacteria; order Burkholderiales; family SG8-39; genus SCGC-AG-212-J23. The sequence goes on from JBHELS010000216.1 coordinate 1,422, forward strand.
AAGACGATGGAGATCTTCAAGCACTGGAAGAACGCCAACAGCCCGCGCGGCCCGATCGCCATCGATCCGGAGACCCGCGACATCATCCAGCCCGAGTACCTGCGTGAAGTGAAGAAGGTGAACGGCCAGCTCGCCAACGTCGAGCTGGAAACGCTCGGCACGGCGGTGAAGGACCCCTGGAAAGAACTCCAGAAGAAGAAGTAAGCCTCTGCAGGAATTCGGCTCATCGCTCGTAAGCGTCGCCTTCCATGGCGTCGCTTACGGCATGATCCTGTACGTCATCTCGGTCGGCCTGTCGGTGACGATGGGGCTCATGGGCTTCATCAACCTCGCGCACGGCGTCTTCGCCATGGCCGGCGGCTACGTTCTTTCCACCGTCATGGCGCGCTTCGGGATGCCGTTCCCGATCGCGCTGGTCAGCGCCTTTGTAGTCATCTCGGCCGGAAGCATCGTGCTCGAGCGGCTGCTCTACTCCCGGCTCTACGCCGCGGGCGAGCTCGCGCAGGTGCTCTTTTCGATCGGTCTCATCCTCACCTCGATGGCGGTGGCGCGCCTCATCTACGGCAACCTCGCGGCGCCCGTCTTCCTTCCCGATTATCTGCGCGGCCAGGTGCATATCCTGGGACGCGACTTTCCGACCTACCGCGTTTTTCTCATCATCTTCTCGGCGCTGATCATCGCCGGCCTCTGGTTCGGCGTCGAGCGCACGCGCTGGGGCGCGATGGTGCGCGCGGCGGTCGACAACCGCGGCATGGCGCAGTCGGTCGGCATCAACACGCGCCTGCTATTCATGACGACCTTCGCCCTCGGCTCGGGCCTTGCCGGCCTCGGCGGCGCGCTCGGCGCGGATATCCTGCCCGTGCAGTGGAGCTATCCGTTCGAGCACCTGGTCTACTTCCTGATCGTCGTCGCGGTCGGCGGCCTGGGCAGCCTGCGCGGCCCCTTCATCGCCGCGCTCCTCATCGGCGTCGCCGACACCGCGTGCAAGTATTGGGTGCCGGAGTTCGGCGCGTTCCTCATCTACGCCGCGACCATCGGCATCCTGCTCTGGCGGCCGATGGGACTCTTCGGAGTACGCGTTTGAATTCGGGGTCAGGCACTGAACTCGGCAAAGTCGACGATGGCATTCGGTGCCTGACCCCGAATTCATGAGCGGCTACACCAGCGATCCGCGCATTCGGTGGACGGAGTTCCTGCCGTGGATGGCGGCGATCGCGTTCTTCTTTGCGCTGCCCGAATATCTGTCGCTCGGCGCGCGCATCCTCATCTACATTTTGTTCGCGCTCTCGCTCGATCTCATCCTCGGTTACGCGGGCATCATCACGCTCGGCCACAGCGCCTTCTTCGGCCTTGGCGCCTATACCGCCGGCATCCTCGGGGCGAAATACGGCATCACCGATCCGTTCCTGCAGGTGCTTGCGGCTGCCGCGATGGCGGCCCTTCTTGGTATCGCCACCGGCGCCGTGATCCTGCGCACGAAGGCGCTCACGCTCCTCATGCTGACGCTCGCGATCACCTCGATCCTGCTCGAGATCGCGAACAAGGCCGGCTCGCTCACCGGCGGCGCCGATGGCCTCTCGGGCGTCAAGACCGACCCAATCCTCGGCCTCTTCAGATTCGACATCTTCGGCAAAACCGCGTTCATCTATTGCCTCGCCGCGCTCTTCCTCGGCTGGCTTCTCGTTCGACGGCTGATCTACTCGCCTTATGGCGCGATGCTCACCGGCCTTCGCGAGAATACCGCGCGCATGCACGCGATCGGCGCGCCCGTCTACTGGCGCCTGGTTCTCGTCTACACGCTATCGGCGACGATCGCCGGCGTCGCAGGCGCCCTTCTCACGCAAGTGAACCAGTTCGTCGGGCTGAACGTCCTTGGCCTCGAGCCCTCGGGTGATCTGCTGGTCATGCTGATTCTCGGCGGCGTCGGCCGGCTCTATGGCGCGTTCGTCGGCCCGGTCGTCTATCTGATCGCGCAGGACTATCTCGCCAAGCAATACCCCGAGTACTGGTACTTCGGCGTCGGCGCGCTCCTTATCGTCGTCGTGCTCTTCGCGCGCGGCGGCATCCTCGGCCTCTTCGACCAATGGCTGCAAGCGCTCTCGAGACACAGAAGCTCTGCAAGAGCTTCGGCGCGCTGACCGTCGCCGACAATATCGATTTCCGGCTTGAGCCGGGCGCGCGGCATGCGCTCATCGGTCCGAACGGCGCCGGCAAGACCACCTTCGTCAATATGCTGACGGGCGCCATCGCGCCTTCCGCGGGCCGCATTTTGCTCGATGGCGAGGACCTGACCAAGGTCAACCAGGCGGCGCGCGTGCGCCGGGGGCTGGGTCGCACGTTCCAGATCACGACGCTCTTTCGCAAGTTGCCGGTGCTAGACAACGTCGCGCTCGGCATCGCCGAGCGCGAGCGCGTGGCGCGGCATTTCTGGAAACCGGCGAGCAAGCATCGCGAGATCATCGACGAGGCGACGGCGCTTCTCGGCACGCTCGGGCTCCGCGCCGACGCGCGCACCAGGGTCGAGGATCTGCCCTATGGACGCCAGCGCCTGGTCGAAATCGCGATTGCCCTGGGCCTGAAGCCGAGGGTGCTCTTGCTCGATGAGCCGGCGGCGGGCGTGCCATCGCAGGACTCGGGGCGCATTCTCGACATGCTCGCGAGCCTGCCCGCCGATATCGCCATCCTCATCATCGAGCACGACATGGAGCTCGTCTTCCGTTTCGCGCGCCGCATCACCGTGCTCGTGCAGGGGCAGGTACTGGTCGAGGGCACGCCGGAGGAAATCGCCTCCGACCGGCGCGTGCGCAATGTGTATCTCGGCGAAGCGACTCGTGCCTGAGGCGCTCCGCCTCACCGGGCTGAGAGCGGGCTACGGCGAAACCGTGATCCTCGAAGATGTGGCGCTCGCGCTTGCCGAGCGCGGCTCGCTCGCCGTGCTCGGCAGAAACGGCGTCGGCAAGACGACGCTGCTCGCAACTATCATGGGCCACACCACCTTTCACGCGGGCCGCATCGAGGCCCAAGGCCGCGACATTCGCACGCTGCCGGTGTACGAGCGAAATCGCCTCGGCATCGGCTACGTACCCCAGGGGCGCGACATTTTCCCCTCGCTCAGCGTCGAAGAAAACCTATCGGTCGCGGCGCGCGCCGGAAAAAGATGGAACATCGAGCGCGTGTACGACCTTTTTCCGCGTCTTGCCGAACGCAAGCACAATCGCGGCAACCAGATCTCTGGCGGCGAGCAGCAGATGCTCGCGATCGGCCGCGCCCTCATGGGAAATCCGCTGCTCCTCCTCATGGACGAGCCGCTCGAGGGTCTCGCGCCGATCATCGTCGAGGCGCTGCTGAAGTCGCTGGAGCGCCTGATGGCCGAGGACGAGCTCGCCGTGGTGCTCGTCGAGCAGCACGCGAAGCTCGCGCTACAGGTGACGCAGGAAGCGCTCGTCATGAGCCGCGGCCGCATCATCCACCAAGGGCCGAGCCGGGAGCTGCTCGCCGATCCCGAGCGCTTGGGGCGCCTCGTGGTGGCGCAATAGATTTCGTCAGCATGGACCGCCTGTTCTTCGCGCTCGGCAGCGCCCTCGCATTCGTCGCCGTGGCACTCGGCGCCTTCGCCGCGCACGGGCTGAAGTCGCGCCTCGACCCCGCGATGCTCGCGACCTTCGAGACCGCAGTTCGCTACCACCTGTATCACGCGCTCGCGCTCCTCGCCGTCGCCTGGGCATCGACCCGTTGGCCGGGCACATGGGTGAACGCGAGCGGCTGGCTCTTTATCGCCGGCATCGTGCTTTTCTCCGGCAGCCTGTGTGCGTTGAGCTTGACCGGAATGCGTTCGCTCGGGGCAGTTACGCCTTTCGGCGGCGTCGCTTACCTCGCTGGATGGATCTGCCTCGCCTGGACGGCGTTCAAAGGAGCAAGCTCATGAATCGCACTGTGCCCGCGCTTGCGGCATTGGCGTTCGCCGCAACTGTAGCTGCCGCGGACCTCAAGGTGCTTGCGGGCTCCGCGCTCGACGCGCCGCTCAAGGTGCTGATCCCGCGCTTCGAGCACGCGAGCGGTCATAGCATTCGCCTCGATTCCGACGGTGCCATCGGCGCCATGGCGAAGCGCATCGAAAAGGGAGAGCTCGCCGACGTTTTGATCGTCTCGCCCGCGCAGCTCGCCGCGCTCGAGAAGCACGAGCGAATCGTCGCCGGCAGCGCGCGGCAGGTGGCACGGACGGGCGTCGGCCTCTTCGTTCGCAAGGGCGCTCCGAAGCCCGACATCGGTTCGGTCGAGGCTTTGACGCAGACGCTGCGGCGCGCGAAGTCCATCGGCTACAACGACCCTGGCGCCGGCGCACCGGTTGGCATCTACCTCATGGAGCTCTTCGAGCGCCTCGGCATCGCCGCCGAGATCAAGCCCAAGACGGTGGTGTTCAAGCAACGCTCGGAGCGCTTCGCCGCAGTAGCACGCGGCGATGTCGAGATCGGCTTCAACCAGATCGCCGAGATCCTCACCGTCCCGGAGGTCGATCTCCTCGGTCCGCTGCCCGCGCCGATCCAGCGTCACACGCTGTTTAGCGCGGCAATCGTGTCGGCGAGCGCTCAGCCGGAGGCAGCCAAGGCCTTCATCGATTTCATCTCCTCCTCCGCCGCGGCCGCGGTCATGCGAGAGAAAGGCTTCGAATAGACACCGGCACGGCGCTCTTCATCGGCGTGGCGTTCCTCGTCGCGGGCTGGGTGAAGGGCGCGATCGGTGTCGGCCTGCCCACCGTGGTGATGGGCATCCTGAGCACCGTCATGGCGCCCGCGCAAGCCGCGGCATTCATGGTGCTGCCGGCCATCGGCACCAATATCTGGCAGATGCTCGCGGGCCCGGCCCTCGCCAAATTGCTGCGGCGCTTCGCGCTCATGATCGTCGCCGTCTTCGTTGGCACCTTCACCACCATCGGGCTCATGACGCAAAGCGCGGCCGGCGCAAGCGCCGCGCTTGGCGCCGTGCTCGCTGCTTACGGCCTCTACGGGCTCTTCGCGCCGCGCTTCGAGGTGCCCGCGCGGCACGAGCGCTGGACCTCGCCGCTCGTCGGCCTTGCGACCGGCGCCATCTCGGGCGCGACCGGCGTGTTCGTCATTCCGACGGTGCCTTATCTCACGTCGCTGCGCATGACAAGCGAGGAGCTCGTGCAATCCATCGGCATTTCGGCTTTCGTCTGCCCGCTCGCGCTCACCCTCGCGCTCGCCGTGCACGGCCGCTACGGCGGCGGCGCCGCCACCGCCTCTTTCGCCGCACTCTTCCCGGCGCTCGCCGGGATGTATATCGGCCAGCGCGTTCGACGCCGCCTGCCGGCGCCGACTTTCATGCGCTGGTTCTTCATCGGACTTGTCGCACTCGGCGGCTATATGTTCGCCCGCGCGATCCACTAGCCCGAAGGCTTGTGCGATGCAGAAAACCGCCGCAGCGATCCTTGCTACCGTGCTTTTCCCGACGGGCGCCCTCGCGTAGACGAAGAAATCGGCGTCGGTCGGCTTTTCCGATGCGCCCGGGAAAGAAGTGCTGGTGTCGGAATGCTTCCAGTGCCATAGCCCCAACATGTCGATGGACCAGCGTCAGGACCGGCGCGCCTGGGAAAGCACGCTCTATCGCATGGTCGAGCGCGGGGCGCTCTCGACCGAGGACGAGATTCGGCAAATGGCCGATTACCTCGGCAATGCCTACGGCCCGAAGGAATGAGAGAGCTTGTCGCCCATTTTCTCCCGCGATCGATCTCGCAGCGCACCTTTCTCAAGGGCCGGTGGCGCTCCTGGATCGCGACACTCGCCCCACGGCCCGGCGAAATCGGCAATCCATGGGTCGCGGCGGCGATCGCCATGGCGTCTACCGTCTCACCGGCAAGCGCCTGACGCACATGCCATTCACGCCGGAGCGCGTGAAGCAGACGCTCAGCGCCTGAATTCGGGGTCAGGCAC
>JBHELS010000217.1:0-5490 GCA_046263015.1 Burkholderiales bacterium
GACGCGCCGGCGACCAAGCGCGCGAGCGGCAGGTTCTTCGCGCCGAGCACATGCCCGCTTGCAAATTCGTTCGGCTCGCGCACGTCGATCACGATCGCGTCCTCGCGGTTGATGAGATGCGTCGCCTGCGCCGCGCTCACCCACGGGCCGCCGCCCGTGCGCCGCACGAGCGGCCAGAGCAGCATGGCGCCGGAAACGAGCGCGACGACGAAGAGGAGGAGGTTGTTGCGGACGAAGTCCACGCGGAGCGCGACATTATAATTGAGCGCAATGCGCAAGCTCGTGCTCGTGCGCCACGGCGAATCGACGTGGAACCGGGAAAACCGCTTCACCGGCTGGACCGACGTCGATCTCACGCCGAGCGGCCTCGAGGAGGCGCGTAACGCCGGGCGGCTTCTCAAATCCGGCGGTTACGACTTCGATAAGGTGTACACGTCGGTGCTCAAGCGCGCCATCCGCACGCTCTGGATCGCGCTCGATGAACTCGACCGTATGTGGCTGCCAGTCGAGAAGACCTGGCGGCTGAACGAGCGCCACTACGGGGCGCTGCAAGGCCTGAACAAGGCGGAAATGGCGGCGAAGTTCGGCGAGGCGCAGGTGCTCACCTGGCGGCGAAGCTACGACATGCCGCCCCCCGAGCTCTCGCCCGAGGACGCGCGCTACGAAGGCAACGATCCGCGCTACGCCGGCGTGACGGTGCCGCGCACCGAGTGCCTGAAGGACACGGTGGCGCGCGTCATGCCTTACTGGAACGGCACCATCGCGCCCGCCGTGCGCTCGGGCAAACGCGTGCTGATCGCCGCGCACGGGAATTCTCTGCGCGCGCTCGTCAAGCATCTCGATTCGATCAGCGACCAAGAGATCGTCGGCCTCAACATTCCGACGGGCATTCCGCTCGTCTACGAGCTCGCCGACGACCTGCGCCCGGCGAGGCACTACTACCTCGGCGACGAGGCCGAGGTACAAAGGCGCATCGCCGCCGTCTCCGCGCAAGGCAAGGCCAAGGTCTGACACGCGCTTTGGTCGTCCTCGTCGCCTGCGCGGCCTTCGCCGCCGAGGCGGCGCCGGGCGAGCGCGATCTCACGCGGCTGCGCGCACGCATCGAGCGGCTGACGCGCCAGCTCGAGGCGAAGGAGAGCGAGAAGCGCGAAGCGCGCGACGCGCTGCGGGACTCCGAGCGCGCCATCTCCCAGGCGAACCGGACGCTCGCGGCGCTCCAGGCCGAGGGACGCACGCTGCGAATCGAGGCCGCTCGGCTGGGCGAGCGGCGCTCGGCCCTCGAGCGAGAACTCGCCGAGCGCGAGCGCGGCATCGAGCGACTGCTTCGCGCGCGGCAGGGCTTGGGCGCCCCCGACGTGTTGCGCGCGGCGCTCTCGGGCGATGATCCGGCCGAGCTAAGCCGCCGGCTCCTTTATGTGGGTTACGTCTCGCGCGCCTCCGCCGCCGTACTCAACGACTACCGGACGGATCTCGAGCGCCTCGGGCGTCTCGAGGGCGAAGCGCGCGCGAAAGCCGCGCGCCTGCGCGCGGTGGAAGAGGCGAGCCGCGCCGATCGGAGCCGCATCGTGCGCGAGCGTCAAGCGCGCCGGCGGGTTCTCGAGCGCTCGGCGGCGGAAATTCGCCGCCATCGCCGCGAGATCGGCGTACTGCGCGGCGATGAGGCGCGGCTTTCGCGGCTGCTCGAGGAGCTCGGCCGCGTCCTCGGGCGCGTCGAGTCGGTGCCTGACAAAACTCTACAGAGCGAGCCGTTCTCGCGGCTGCGAGGCAAGCTCCGTCTGCCGCTTAAAGGGGAACTGACCGGCAGATTTGGCGCTCCAAGGGGAGCAAGTGGCCTCGAGGCGAAAGGCGTTTTCATTCGCGCGCCGCAGGGCGAACCGGTCAAGGCGGTGGCGCGCGGGCACGTGGTCTACGCGGACTGGATGCGCGGCTTCGGCAACCTGATGATCGTGGACCACGGCGAGAGTTATTTGTCGATCTATGCGAATGCGGAATCTCTCCTGAAGGAGGTCGGCGAGCGTGTCGCCGCGGGCGAGACGCTCGCCACCGCAGGCGCGAGCGGTGGCCAAGAGGAAACCGGTTTATACTTTGAAATGCGGCATTTAGGCCGCGCCTTCGACCCGCTGCGCTGGGTCACGTTGAAATAAGCGATCCCCCAACCATGCAAAAGCTTCGCTCCATCGGCTTCATCCTCGTCGGCGCAGTCGCCGGCGTCCTGATCAGCCTCAACTTCCAGGCCATCGCGGACCGCGCGGCGCGAGCGCCGCTGCCGATCGACGAGCTACGTGCATTCACCGAGGTGGTGGACGCGATCAAGAAGAACTACGTCGAGCCGGTGGAAGACAAGAAGCTTTTCACCGAGGCGATCAACGGCATGCTGACCGGCCTCGACCCGCACTCCGCCTACCTCGACCAGGAGGCTTTCAAGGAGCTGCAGGTCGGCACGCAGGGCCAATTCGGCGGCCTCGGCATCGAAGTCGGCATGGAAGACGGATTCGTCAAGGTCATCTCGCCGATCGAGGACACGCCGGCCTTCAAGGCCGGCATCAAGCCGAACGACCTCATCGTCAAGCTCGACGACACGCCCGTGAAGGGCATGACGCTGAACGACGCCGTGAAGCGCATGCGCGGCAAGCCCAACACCCAGATCACGCTCACCATTTCGCGCAAGGGCGAAAGCGCGCCGATCATCGTCACGCTGACGCGCGCGGTCATCAAGGTGCAGAGCATCACCTCGAAGATGTACGAGCCCGGCTACGCCTGGGTGCGCGTGCGCGCCTTCCAGGAAGGCACGCCCGAATCGCTGGTCAAGGCACTGAACGACCTCTTCAAGCAGGGACAAGTGAAGGGGCTGGTCCTCGACCTGAGGAATGACCCGGGCGGGCTTCTGCACGGCGCGGTCGCCGTGAGCGCCGCGTTCCTCACGCCGAAAAGCCTCGTCGTCTCGACCGACGGCCGGGCCGAGGATGCGCGCAAGAAGTTCTACGCCTCGCCGGACGACTATGCGCGCCGCAGCGAAGACGTGCTGAAGTCGTTGCCCGCGGCGGTCAAGACCGTGCCGATGGTGGTGCTCGTGAACGGCGGCTCGGCGTCGGCTTCCGAGATCGTCGCTGGGGCGCTGCAGGATCAAAAACGCGCCAAGGTGATCGGCACCCAGACCTTCGGCAAGGGCTCGGTGCAGACCATCATGCCGCTTGGCAACAACACCGCGATCAAGCTCACCACCGCGCGCTACTACACCCCGAATGGCCGCTCGATCCAGGCGCTGGGCATCACGCCCGACGTCGTGGTCGAGGATCCGAGCGACACGGCGACGCGCGTACGGGAAGCCGATCTGCAGCGCCACCTCGAGAATGGCAAGGCCGACGCGAAGAAAGACGCGGACAAAGGCAAGGAAGCCACGCCGCGCGCGCGCACGGTGCCCGCGCCCTCGCCCACGGAGATGAAGCCGATCGACTTCGGTTCGAAAGACGACTTCCAGCTCACGCAGGCGATCGCCTTCCTGAAGGGCGAGCCGGTGAAGAGCCAGGCGCCAACGGTCGCCCAGTCGTCCACCAAGACGACGAATTAACTAATAGACGACCCGCAGCTTCTCCGCTACAGCCGTCACATCCTCCTCCCCGAGATCGGGGTCGAGGGGCAGGAGAAGCTGCGCACGTCTTCGGTCGTCGTCATCGGCGCGGGCGGCCTCGGCTGCCCCGCGTCGCTCTACCTCGCCGCCGCCGGCGTCGCGCGCCTGACGATCGCCGACTCGGACAAGGTCGATCTCACCAACCTTCAGCGCCAGATCCTGTATCGCACCGAGTCGGTCGGCGCGCAGAAGGTGCTCGCCGCGCGTCGCGTGCTGCGTGCGGTCAATCCGGATGTGGAGATCGTGCCGCTCGCTCGGCGCGTCAGCGCGCCGGAGATGGACGAGCTCGCGCGCGGCGCCGATATCGTGCTCGATTGCTCGGACAACTTTGCGACGCGCCATGTGGTGAACCGCGCGTGCGTCGCGCATCGCAAGCCACTCGTCTCCGGCGCTGCAATCCGCTTCGATGCACAGCTCATGGTCTTCGACCTGCGCCGTGCCGACGCGCCTTGCTACGCCTGCCTCTTTCCCGAGGATGCGCAGGTCGAGGAAGTGCAGTGCTCGCAGCTCGGCGTTTTTGCGCCGCTCACGGGCATGGTCGGCTCCATCCAGGCGATGGAAGCGCTCAAGCTTCTCATCGGCACGGGCGAGAGCCTGAGCGGGCGGCTGCTGATCGTCGACGCGCACGGCGCCGAGTGGCGCACGATCAAGGTAAACAAGGATCCCGCCTGCCGCGTCTGCGGCGAAAAATAGGGACTGTCCCTATTTTCTAAGCGAGAAGGTATTTGCGCTGCGCCGAGAAGCTTTCGGTCGGCTTCCTCGAAAAGCCGCTTTTCGCGAATTGGTGCAAACAGCCGATCGAGTAGCGCAGCATGGCGGCCGCGCGTCCGTTCGCGTCCCCGTCCTCGGCGTTGCGTAGCGACTGCTTGAGGGTTGCTTCGAAGCGGTCGAAGAACTGGTTCATGCGCGTCTGCAGGCGTTCGTGCTCGCCGACCAGCGCGTCGCCGGTCATGACACGCACCATGCCTGGATTTTTCTCCGCGAACGCGAGCAGCATCTCGGTCAGCTGTTCCGCCTGCTTGCGGCCGTCCGACTCGTCCTGCGTGATGCGGTTGGCGAGCGAAAAGACCGAGCTCTCGATGAACTCGATCAGCCCCTCGTACATCTGCGCCTTGGAGGCAAAGTGGCGGTAGAGCGCGGCTTCCGAGACCCCGAGCGTCTCGGCGAGCGCGGCGGTGGTGATGCGTTCCCATTTCGGTGCCTCGAGCATCTGCGCGAGCGCCTTCAGAATCTCGAGCTTGCGTTCGCCTTTGGCGCGGGGCATGGAATGGGATGCAGGGGGGCTCGGAATTCTAAGCCGAGCTTCCGCTGAAAACCAAGCGCGGTAACTCGCGCACCGAACCGACGCGCAAATCCACATACGAAACGCGCCGACGCTCGCGCGACACCCACACCGTCGACATGCCCAGGCGATGCGCCGCGCGCAGATTTTCGAGGACATCGTCGACGAACGCGCAGCGATGTGGATCGAGATGGTGCTTTCGCAGCAACATGTGAAAGCCCTGCGCCGCGGGCTTGCCGCGAAAACGCGCGTCCTCGATGGTGTAGACCGCATCGAAGGTGCGCTCCAGGTCCATGATACGCAGCACCTCGCTCACGTAATGGCGCGGTGCGTTAGAAAAAACGAGCTTTTTACCGCCGAGGCGCGCGAGCGCGTGCTTCACCGCGTTCTCGTGCACCACCATGTCCGCGAGCTCCGGGAAGACGTGCGTCTCGCGCAGGAACTGGCGCGGGTCGGTGCCATGGTGGCGCATGAGGCCGTTCAATGTCGTGCCGTAAGCGCGCCAGAAGTTTTGCCGAATGTCGTCGGCGCCGGCCTCGTCGACGCCGAAAGAGCGTCGCAGATAGGCGTTGATCTGCTC
>JBHELS010000218.1:0-13409 GCA_046263015.1 Burkholderiales bacterium
GCGGCGCGCCCCTCGTCACTGATACCGCGTCGGCTCGTCCACCCGGCGTTGTATAGAACGGCCGTGGGTCGTTTAATAATTCCGGCATGTCCAGGCGTGTAGTCGTCACCGGCCGCGGCATCGTCTCCTGCATCGGCAATAGCCTGGACCAAGTCGCGCGAGCGCTCCTGGAGGGGAAAAGCGGCATCGAGCGTTTCGGCGAATTCGCGGACGCCGGCTTGCGCAGTGAGGTTGCGGGGGTGCCGCGGCTCGATGGCTTGCCGGCAGTGGAACGCAAGCTCCGCCGCTTCATGGCGGATGCGGCGCTCTACGCTTATCACGCGGCCACTCACGCGATTGCCGAAGCAGGATTGCGCCCGAGCGAGCTTGGCGATCGGCGCACGGGCCTGATCGTCGGCTCGGGCTCCAGCCCATCGCTCGAGATGGCGGACAACGTGGCGCTCGCTCGCGTGGAAGGCGCTCGCAAAGTCCCACCCTATGCCGTTCCGCGCCTCATGGGCAACACGGCCTCGGCCAATTTAGCGAGCGCCTTCGGCATCCGGGGCCCGAGCTACTCCATTGTTTCGGCCTGCGCGACTTCGTCCCACTGCATCGGTCACGGCGCCGAGTTGATACAACTCGGAAAGCTCGACCGAGTCATCGCCGGAGGGGCGGATGAAGTGCGCTGGACGACCGGCCTCATGTTCGATGCGATGCACGCGCTCTCGACCCGCTACAACGACCGTCCGCACGCTGCCTCGCGTCCGTACGACGCCGGCCGAGACGGCTTCGTGCTCGCCGGCGGCGCGGGAGTGGTCGTGCTGGAGGAACTGCAGAGCGCATTGCGCCGCGGCGCGCGGCCGCTCGCCGAGCTCATCGGCTACGGGGCCTCCTCCGACGGCGCCGACATGGTAGTGCCTTCACCCGCCGGCATCGCGCATGCCATGCGCACGGCACTCGATGAGGCTGGCATTTCGAGCGTCGATTACGTCAACGCGCATGCGACCGCGACTCCGGCGGGCGATATCGCCGAAGTGCAGGCGATGCGCGAGGTGTTCGGCGATGCCATACCGCCGTTTTCGTCCACCAAGGGGCTGACCGGCCACGCCGTCGCCGCCTCCGGCGCGCAGGAAGCCATCTACTGCCTGCTGATGATGGAGCAGGGCTTCGTCGCCGGCTGCGCCAACCTCGAGGATCCGGACCCGACGGTGCGCGAGATGCCGGTCGTGCGCGCCACGCGCGCTGCGCGACTCGACACAGTCATGAGCAACAGCCTCGGCTTCGGCGGCACCAACGCTTGCCTGATTTTTCGCCAATGGCGCGACGCGCCTGGGTAGCGTTCGCGCGCATCGACGACGTCGGTGAGCGCGCGCTCGCGCAAGTACGGCGTGGGCTCCAAGGTCGCGAGCGGCGCCGCTACGCCCGCTTCCCGAGCGCGCGCCGCGCGCGCGAATTCCTCGCCGGACGTTGGCTTGCGGCGGCATCGCGGCGGGCATGGCACGGCAAAGGACCGAGCGTCACCAGTATTTCGCACTCCGGCGGCTGGGTGGCATGCGCGCTCGCCGAGCGCGGATGGCCAGGCGTCGATATCGAGCCGATGGTGAAGCGCGACTTCGCGACCCTCGGTGCGTGGGCTTTCCCGGATGATTGGATTGAGGGTGCCGATGCGCCACGCGCGTTCTATGGCCGTTGGACGCGCTACGAGGCACGTCTCAAGAGCGGATCCGATCGCGCTCACGCCGAGCGAACGTGGTTCATCGATGGGGTCGCGCTATCCGTGCGCATGCCGCCAAGCCTCCTGATCGGCGTCGGTGCGCCACGACGCTGGCGGCGCTCCGCCTTCGTGCGCGCGAGCGCTGACTGAGATGACTTGACGCGCCTGCTACACTCAAGACTGGCAACTTTGAAAGGAGGTGATCCCGTGAGAGAAAACCAAGGCAACACCGGCTGGCAGGACTCTAACGGAGGATCAGCCCGCAGTACTCGGGGGCAATCCTAACGATCCGGAGTCCGGCCAAACAGGCCGGGTGCCTGGACCGAAAGAGCCCTGAGCGTGAAAGCGCTCGGGGCTTTTTCTTTTGGGCCGCCGCTTTCGTATTGATCGCCGGTCTTAGCCTACCGCGTGACTATTTTCCTGCTTGCGGACGAGCCTCCGCCGACCGCCTACGTCATCGTCGGCGATACCGCCTACGCGGTGGAACCGACGACCTCCAAGACCTATGTCCGGCAGCTCGAGCGCTTCGGCGGCAAAGCGGCCGTGCTCTTCGACGACTTCAATCGCTGGTTCGCGAGCCTCTGGCAGGCCGGACGCGCGGCATCGCGGTGAGATGCTCCGCATCTTCGCCGCGCTCGTGCTTCTCGCCATCGCTAAACGCGTAGACCACACCCCGGAAGAACCAGCCGCCTAATGTGAAAGTCGGCAAGAGCCGCTAGACGGCGCACGGCCCACGCACGTACAGTGCCGAACGTTCACTGCAAGCTTCGACGACGCAGGAACGACGAGCCCGGTGAGATTCCAACCCTCTACCGGGCTTTTTCATTTCTGTGGCGGATTAAAACAAGCGCGCTCGCGCAGCTGTGCCAGACGCCCCTCAAAGCGTTATTGGCTTCGCGGATCTAGGCCCAAGGCATGCCAATTGCTGCTGGGTAACGCAACCCAGCGCGCGTGCACGAATCAAGTGAGGGACCTTGGTACCCTCCTTCCTTCTCCGCTCGGCGCGGCGATCACTTAGGAGCGAGCGATGGCAGACGACAAAAGCAAGCCGGGCCGGCCTGATCGGGACCGCATCAACGTGAACGAGGAATGGGAAGTCCGCGACTGGTCGCAGAAGTTCGGCGTATCGCCGGACGAGCTCAAGCGCGCGGTGCAGCAGGTCGGCGATCGAGCCGAGGCTGTGCGGCAGCATCTCGGCAAGTAGCAAAGACTCGGCAATGAAGGCCGCTAACGACGAACGGGCGAAGCGCGCCGCGCCAAAGCGTCAAAAGGGAATTCGAGGCGCATTGGACGAGCTCGGCCTTACCGATCCTCTCGCGGGCAAGCGTCCGGTCCGCAAGGGGCCGATAACCGTCAAGGCGCTCCGGAAGCGGCGGCGTCAGGACTCCGACTAAGCGCCACGCCCGCGAGCTTGGTAAGTACAAGGCACCAGTAGTTATTGAAGTATTGGTAGGTCGTGGCGGATTCGAACCGCCGACCAACGGATTAAAAGTCCGCTGCTCTACCAGCTGAGCTAACGACCCGGTGTTGGAGTGGTAAGGCGCTGAAGGGCCAAGATTTTATCAGCCCTCGCGCGCGATTCGCCAGTATTGCCACTTCATCGTCGCGGCGGAGCCGGCGATGATCGCGACGAAGGTGAGGATCGAGCCGAGGGCGAGCGTCGAGAAGCCGGAAATTCCCTGACCGATGGTGCAGCCGAGCGCCGTGATGCCGCCGAAGCCCATGAGCATTCCGCCGACGACATGGTTTGCCGTATCAGCGGCGTCGCGGAAACCCTCCCAGCGGAAGGTGCGCGTCGCAAGCGCATACGCGGCGGAGCCCGCGATCACGCCGAGGCCCGAAGCGATGCCGTACGTGATCATCTTCGACTTGTCGGTCCAGAGCATGAGGTAGTCGAGCGTATAAGCCATCGGCGAGACGAAGGAGAAGGACTCCATGCGTCCGCTATTGGTGGCGACGAACGCCTCCTGCAGCGTGTTCGGATCTTCGGCAATGTGGCCGATGACGCCGCTCACGAACCATCCGCCGACCACGACGAGGCCGGTCACCAGGCCGCCCAGCGTGTAGTTCAGGTCGGAGCGAAACGTGCGGCTCGCGTAAATGAACGCGAGGAGCGCGCCCGCGGTCGCGAACGCGAGCACAGCACCCCATATCGCTTTACTTTTTCCGGTCGCGACGGCGAGGAGCGACGGCAGATCCTGTCCCGCCGGTAACGTGATCACCGCTTTTTCCAACACGCCGACCCGGAAGGCGCCGAGGATGCCGCGAAGCGTCATGTAGGCGGCGATGCCGAGGAAGACATAAACGATGAGCGATTTCAGGTTGCCGGCGCCGACGCGGATCAGCGTCTTCGAGCCGCAGCCCGAGCCGAGCGTCATCCCGACGCCGAAGAGAAAGCCGCCGATGACGTGCGAGAGCCACGTAAGGTTGGGCGTCGTGTAGATGGACTTCGAATAGTCGACGAGGCCAGCGAGCTGCAAGGCGGCCGCGCCCAAGATCGCCACGGCGATCGCGAGGAGCCACATGCGAAGCCGGCTGAGCTCGCCCATGTTCACCCAGTCGGACACGGCGCCCATGGTGCAGAAATGGGTCTTGTTGCCGACGGCGCCGAAGATGAACGCGAGGACGAAGGCCCCGCCGGTCACGTACGGGACCAGCGCTGCCGGATTAGCGTCGCTCAACGTTTCGAGAAGGCGGCGAGGCGCTGCTTCGCGCTTACCGCGGCGCTGCTTTTCGGGTACTTGGCGAGAAGCTCTTCCAGGGTCCGCTGCGCGTTCTTGCGATCGCCAATCGTCTCCTGCGCGGCTGCGATGCTGAGCATCGCATCGGGCGCCTTCTCGCTATCCGGCCAGGCGGCGAGCAGCTTTCTCTGGGCGGCGATCGCCTCCTTGTAGTTGCGCTGCCCGGAGTGCGCCATGCCGACCCAGTATTGCGCGTTCGATGCGAGCTTGCTCGAAGGATAAGTGACGAGAAAGCCCTGCATCGCCGAGACGGCGAGCGCGTAGTTGCCGAGCTTGAACTGGTCGAGCGCGGCCTGATAGGCGCGCGTCTCTGCGGGCGAGGGCTCCGCGTCCGCAGCCGAGGCCGGCGGCTTCTCCGGCTGCAGCGCGGCCTGCTCGCGGGCCTGCTCGAGCTTGCGAAGCCGCGTATCGATGTCGAGGTAGAGATCCTTCTGGCGGCGCTCGGCCGTATCCATCTGGTTCGCGACGACCTCGAGCTGTCCGCGCATGCGCGCGAGCTCGGTGGAAAGCGTCTCCACCTGCTGCGAGATTTGCAGAAGCGCGCTGCGGTCCGAGGCGCCCGCGACGGCGTCATTCAGCTTTTTCAGCTGCTCTGCCACCTCGCGCTGGTTCGTGACCATGTCCTGGCGCAAGAGTTCGACGCGGCGCCGGGCTTCGTTGTCATCGAAGAGGCCCTGTGCAACGACGTTGAACGCTGCGGCGCAGCCCACTGCCAGCACAAGGGAACGAAGCATCAGTACTCGCCGTTATACAGCATGTCGTCACGGCGGTTTTTCGCCCAGCATGCCTCGCTATGGTCGCTGCAGGCAGGCTTTTCCTCGCCCAGGCTGACGGCTTCGACCTGGTCTTCGCGCGCGCCGAGCAGGATGAGCATTTTCTTGACGGTGTCGGAGCGCCGCTGTCCGAGGCCGACGTTGTATTCGCGGCTGCCGCGCTCGTCGGCGTTGCCCTGGACTAGCATCTTCGCGCTGCGGTTCTCGCGCAGGAACCGGGCGTGCGCCTCTACGAGCGGGCGGTACTCGTCCTTCACTTCGAAGCGATCGAAATCGAAGTAGACGGTGCGCCTGGAAAGTATGTTGTTCGGATCCTTGAGCGCGGCGAAAGGCGAGCCGCCCGGCTTCGAGGGCTCGACTCGTGCGACCGGCGCCGACGGTTTCACCGGCTGCGGCGTGGCGCCCGGCTTCCCGGACTCGCTCACCGGCGCGCCGGCCTCCGGCTTCTCGGTTTCGGTGGTGGCGCACGCCGTGATGAGCAGGGCTGCGCCGATCAGGGAGGTGGTCATCGCTCGCATGGCATGGCTCCTTTTCATTCGGTGAACGGCCCCCAGGCCGGTTCGCGCACATCGCCGGCCGCGGCGCTGAGGCGCTGCTTGACGCGCCCGTCGGCAGACACGGCGGACAGCACGCCGCGTTCGCCGATTACCGTGGCGAGCAGAATCATGCGGCCGTTGGGGGAAAAGCTCGGTGACTCGTCACGGTCACTGTCGGTGAGGATCTGCACCTGTCGGTTAGAAAGATCGAGCAACGCGACCTGGAACTTGCCGCCGTTGCGCGCGATGTACGCCAGCGTCTTTCCGTCCGGGCTTATTCGGGGCGAAACATTATAGCTGCCCTCGAAGGTGACGCGCTGCGGCTCGCCGCCACCGGCGGGCATGCGGTAGATCTGCGGGCTGCCGCCGCGGTCGGAGGTGAAATAGATCCACTGCCCATCCGGAGAGAAACGCGGCTCGGTGTCGATGGCGCTCGAGCTCGCCAGGCGCCGAACGCCGCTGCCGTCCGGGTTAATGAGGAAAAGTTGCGAGCCGCCCTCCCGCGAGAGGACGACCACGAGCCGGCTGCCATCAGGGGCCCAGGCGGGCGCCGAGTTCGAGCCCTTGAAGTTGGCGACGACGTGGCGCTTGCCGTCGGTGAGCGAGTGGATATAGACCACCGGCTTCTTGTTCTCGAACGACACGTAGGCAAGGCGCCTGCCGTCGGGCGACCATACCGGCGAGATGATCGGCTCGAAGGAGGCGAGCGCCGTCTCGGCGTTCGCTCCGTCGTAATCGGCGATCTGCAGCTCGTAGCGGTTGCCGCGCTTCACCACGTACGCGATACGCGTGGAGAAAACGCCCTTTTCGCCGGTCAGCTTCTCGTAGACGAAGTCCGCAATGCGGTGCGCTGTCGCGCGCGCCTGTTCTTTTCCGAGCGTATAGGCGATGCCGCCCAGCGCCTGCTGCTTCACGACGTCGTGCAGGCGAAAGCGCGCTTCGAACCGGCCGTCGGGCCGGGACTGCACGGAGCCGACGAGGAGCGCGTCGGCCAGGCGCGAGCGCCACTCGGAGTAGTTGACGTTCGTGCTCTCCGTCGGCTGCGGCGTGATGGGCGGAAGCTCGAGACCGCGAAAGAGGCCGCTCCTTTCGAGGTCGGCGCGCACGATGGCGCTGATCGCCGGCGCGAGCGCGGTCTCGCCGGCAAACGGGACGATGGCGATCGGGATGCGCTGCGCGCCGGCGCCCGTGATTTCTATCGCGAGCTGCGCGTGAGCCGCGGCCACCCAGAAAAGAAACGCCGTGCTGATCAGTCGAATCATCGATCGTCTTGGGGACGGAATTTTAATTCCAGCTGTCGCTGGAAAAGGCTGCGGTCATCGGGCAGGGGCAGTGGCGAAGATTTCATGATGGCGCGCTCCACCGCGTCGTCGTAACTGAGATGGCCGCTCGATTTTCGTTTCCGGATGGTAAGCACTTCCCCGGTGGGTAGAAGCGTGACATCGAAAATCGCTTCCGGGTTTCCCGGGATATCCTGCGGCAGGATGATGCCGCCGCGAATCTTAAGGCGGATCCTGTCGACCCAGGTGAGGAGCGCCTTGTTCCGCGCCGCGGCCTGCTGGCGAGCGATGAGCTCGCGCAGCTCGCGCTCCCTGCGCTGCTCCTCGAGCTTCTTCTCCTCGAGCAGCGCCTGCTCGCGCAGCTGCTTCTCGAACGCGAGGTCGCGCTTTTGCTGCTCGCGCTTTTCTTCCCGCTCGCGTTTGGGCTCGGGCTTCGGCTTCGGTTTCGGCTTCTCGCGAACGGCGATATCGGGCTTCTTCACCTGCGGCTCGGGCTCGGGTTGCGGGGGCGGCGGTTTGGGCGCGGGCGGCGGCTTGACCTCGACGCGAGGCGGGGGGGACGGCGGTGGCGCATCCCAGAGCTCGACGGTCACCACGGCCGGCGGCGAGCTTTGAAAGCGTACGCCGAAAAAAAGCACGCTGAGGAGCAGCAGATGAACGAGCGCCGAGAGCACCGCCGCGCGCCCGAGCGCGGGGCGTGGGTGGCTGCCGTAAGCCCCATACGCCAGCGCCGCCGCGCTCACTGCGCGAGCTTCACCTGCAGTCCGACTTTGGTGACGCCCTGCTTGCGAAGCTCGTCCATCACCTGCAGCACCGCTTCGTAGCGCGCATCCTTGTCGCCGCCCACGAGCGCGGAAAGCTCGGCGTTCTGGCCGCGCACTTCCTTGATCGCGGAGGCGAGCTCGCCCCGCGATACCGTGCGCTCGCTCACGATCACGCCGGCGCTGTCGCGCGCACGCACCACGAGGCCGCGGTCGGCTTTGACGAACACTTCGAGCGGCACGACGCGTGGCTGGCCGGCTTTTTCCACGGTCGGCAGGTCGATCACGGCCGGCGTGATGAGGGGCGCGGTCACCATGAAAATGACGAGCAGCACGAGCATCACGTCCACGTAGGGCACGATGTTGATCTCATGCATGGGTCCGCGACTGCGCAATGCGGGCATCGCTACCTCACCGCCTGTCGATGCAGGATGTTGGAGAACTCTTCCATGAAGCTCTGAAAGCGGTTGCCGAGCCTCTCTACGTCGTGCGAGTACCGGTTATAGGCGACGACGGCCGGAATCGCAGCGAACAGCCCGATCGCGGTCGCGACCAGCGCTTCGGCAATGCCCGGTGCGACCTGAGCAAGAGTCGCTTGCTGCACGTTCGCGAGACTGCGGAAGGCGTGCATGATGCCCCACACCGTGCCGAACAGTCCGACATACGGGCTCACCGAGCCGGTCGAGGCGAGAAACGCGAGATGGCGCTCGAGGAAGTCCATCTCGCGCTGGAAGGTGGCGCGCATCGCGCGCCGCGCGCCATCCACCATGTGGCTCGCATCGGCGCCGGTCTGGCTGCGCAATTTGGCGAACTCGCGGTAGCCCGCCTCGAAGACGCGCTCGAGCGAGCCGATGGAGTGCCGATGATTGACGGCGCCCTGGTAGAGCGCGTTCAGATCCTGGCCGCCCCAGAACTCGCGCTCGAACTTGAGCGTCTGGCCGATCGCCCGGCGGATGACGAACCACTTCTGGAAGATGAACATCCAGGACATGAAGGAGACGAGGAGGAGCAGCGCCATGACCACTTTGACGACGAAGCTCGCGTGGACGATGAGCGTCCAGATGTCCAGGTCCTGAGTGAAGGCCGGCATCAGCTCTGCGAGAGGCGCTTTAGGTCAATGCCCGTTCAAGTTCGATCGGCATGCGGGCCGGCTTCATGCGGCCTTTGTCCACCACGGCGAGGGTGATCTCGGCTTCGACCAGCACTTCCCCCGCGCGTTCCACGCGCTGGCGAAACACCACGCTCGCTCGCCCGATTTTAACCACTTCCGCGCTTACCGAAAGCTGCTCGTTAAGGCGCGCGCCGCGATGGTATTTGGCCTGCAGGTTGGCCACCATGAATTGCACGCCCGAATCTTCCGCGAGCCGCGCGAGGTCGATACCCGCCGCGTTCAGGAGCTCGGTGCGCGCGCGCTCCATGAAGGCGAAGTATTGCGCGTGGAAGACGACACCGCCCGCATCGGTGTCCTGGTAATACACGCGGACAAGGATCGTCAGCTGTCGGATAGGAGGTCGCGCGAGCCCGACGATAGAGCGCCCGGGGCAACGATGCCGAAGTGACGGTAGGCGCTCAGCGTCGCCATGCGCCCGCGCGGCGTGCGCTGCAGATAGCCCTGCTGGATGAGGTAGGGCTCGAGCACATCTTCGATCGTCTCGGCGTCCTCGCCGATCGCGTGTGCCAGGTTCTCTAACCCGACCGGCCCGCCTGAGAATTTATCGATCACCGCGAGAAGGAGCTTGCGATCCATGACATCCAACCCGAGCGCATCGACGTCGAGCATCTTGAGCGCCGCTTCGGCGATCGGTTTCGTCACCCGACCGTCCGCCTTCACCTCGGCGTAATCGCGCACGCGCCGAAGGAGTCGATTCGCGACACGCGGTGTACCACGTGAGCGGCACGCGATCTCGCGCGCGCCCGCCTCTTCCAGCGCGACGTTAAGAAGCCGCGCCGAGCGGCGCACGATCGCGGCGAGGTCCTCTTCGTTGTAGAACTCCAGGCGCGCGACGATGCCGAAACGCTCACGCAGCGGATTCGTCAACATGCCGGCCCGCGTTGTTGCGCCGACCAGCGTGAAAGGCGGCAGATCGAGCTTGATCGAGCGGGCGGCCGGCCCCTCGCCGATCATGATGTCGAGCTGGAAGTCCTCGAGCGCCGGATACAGGATCTCCTCGACCACCGGCGACAGCCGGTGGATCTCGTCGATGAAAAGCACATCGCGCGGCTCCAGATTTGTCAGCAAGGCCGCTAGATCGCCCGGCCGCTCGAGCACAGGACCCGAGGTCTGGCGGAGATTTACGCCGAGCTCGCGCGCGATGATGTGCGCAAGCGTCGTCTTGCCGAGCCCCGGCGGCCCGAAGAGGAGCACGTGATCGAGCGCCTCCGAGCGGCCGCGCGCAGCGGCGATAAAAATCTCGAGCTGGCCGCGCGCTTTGTGCTGACCGACATACTCGGCAAGCGTCGGCGGCCGGAGCGAGTGCTCGAACTTCTGCTCGTCCCCGACCGAGGGCTTTGCGGAGATCAGTCGATCGGTTTCGACGGCCATGCGTTCCGATAGTAACCCGTCAACGCGCTACTGCCGAAGCGTGGCGGCGCTAGCTGAATTCGGGGTCAGGCACTGAACTGCCGCAAAAAACAATTCGGTGCCTGCCCCCGAATTAAGCCAAGTCCCAACGCGCGTGAGATGGAAATGAAAAGGGCGGCCGAAGCCGCCCTTTTCATGAGGCCTGAAAACCGATTACTGGAATCTCCAGAGCACGCCGATGTTGAGGTTATCAAGGTCGGCGTCGCCAGCCGAGCCGGCGTCTACTTTGTAACGCTGCCATTCCGCGCGCAGGCCCAGATTACGGGTGAAGTCGTATTGCGCGCCCAAGCCAAAGGTCACGCCATTCTTGGTGTCACTCTCGCTTCCGAAGGCGCCACTCGCTTTGCCTTCAACTCGGGCCACGCCGAGGCGACCCAGGATGGAAAGCTTATCGACAATGGGGAACATGCCGACAGCGGAGAGATCCCACGCCGTCGCCTCAATATCTCCATCGATCCCGTTTACCTTCAGCTTGCCGAGGCTCGCGTACCCAAGCTCCGCCGCGATGTTGGGTGTGAACTGGTAGCCGCCAAACAGCCGGAACGAAGTGTCCTCCTTATCGCAATCGAGCGGACCGCAATCCGCCTTGAATTTCGACTGGCCGATGGAGCCACCGATATAGGCGGAGCTCAGGCTCGGCGAACGCATCTGCGCGGCGGCCGGCACAGCCAAGGTGGCTGCGGCCAGACCCAAAATTGCGATCGTTGCTTTGCTTCTCATAGAGTCCCTTTCTTAGGGTTGTTAAACGTGCCCGACACACTAGCAAAGCAAGCCCGGCGACCCCCCGCGCAAAGCTGAAATGCACGCCCTAATGGCGCTCGATGTTGCGGAACAACAACGCCTTGCGTTTATCGGCGCACCAAGGCCTTGAGCGCGGCGCGGATGGCATCCGCCACCGGCAAGTCAGGCGCCAATTCGGTCACGGCGGCCTGCGCTTCTTTCTCGCTATAGCCGAGCGCAAGGAGCGCCTGCAACACTTCGGAGCCGCGGGCGCCCGCGCGAGTTTCTGTGCTCTCGGCGAGTTTGCCCTTTAGTTCAAGTAGGAGCCGTTCCGCCGTTTTCTTGCCGATGCCAGGGATGCGCGTAAGCCGTGTCGCGTCCTGCTCGGCCACGCATTGTGCAAGATCGCTCACCGACATGCCGGAGAGGACGGAGAGCGCCGTGCGCGCGCCAACGCCTGAGATGCGGATTAGCTGCCGGAACGCCGCGCGTTCCTGCGCGCTCGCGAAGCCATAAAGGTTGTGGGCGTCCTCGCGCACGATGAGGTGCGTAAGGAGGCTCACCGTCTCGCCGGTGGCCGGGAGCGAATAGAAGGTGCTCATCGGCACGTCGAGCTCGTAACCGACGCCCGCGACGTCGATCAAGACCTGCGGCGGCTGCTTCGCCGCGAGGCGACCGGTGATTCGGCCGATCAGGCGAGCCTGCCCCGACGCATGCCGAGCCCGCGCGTGGGCAAGCGGCCGAGGTGCGCGCCGTGCGCGTGGCAGATCGCGCAGGCGAGCGCATCGGCCGCATCCGCGGTGGGCTCGCCGGGCAGCGCGAGCAGCCGCCGCACCATGTGCTGCACCTGGGCCTTTGCGGCGTGGCCGTTGCCGACGACCGACTGCTTCACTTGCAGCGCGGTGTACTCGGCAACGGGCAATCCGGCGATTACGGCGGCGCAGATCGCTGTGCCGCGCGCCTGGCCGAGGGCGAGCGTCGATTGCGGATTCACGTTCACGAAAACTTTCTCGACCGCCACTTCCAGCGGCGCGTGCTGGGCAATGACTTCGCGCAAACCTTCGAGCAGGACCTTGAGCCGCACCGCGAGATCGCCCACGCCGGATTTAACACAACCACTGGTGATGTAACGCAAGCCTCGCGGATCTTTCTCGATCACGCCGAAGCCGGTGATTTGCAGCCCCGGGTCGATACCGAGGATTCTCAGTCGACCACCGCGGTGGTGTAGACGTTTTGCACGTCGTCGAGGCCCTCCAGGGCATCGAGGAGCCGCTGCATGCGCAGCCGTTCATCGGCCGCGAGTGTCGCTTCGTTCGCGGGCTTCATCGTGATCTCGGCGAGCTCGGCTTTGAGGCCCGCGCGCTCGAGCGCGTCCTTGACACGCTGGAAGTCGCCCGCCGCGCAGAGGAGCTCCACCGAACCGTCGTCATTGGCGACGATATCGTCGGCGCCGGCTTCGAGCGTCGCTTCCATCAGCCGGTCCTCGCTCGTGCCGGGCGGAAAAATGAACTGTCCGCAATGCTTGAAGAGGTAGGACACCGAGCCGTCGGCGCCGAGATTGCCGCCGTTCTTGGTGAAGGCGTGACGCACCTCGGCCACGGTCCGCGTACGGTTGTCGGTGAGGCAGTCGACCAGCACGGCCGCGCCGCCCGGACCATAGCCCTCGTAGCGTGCTTCTTCGTACGTGACGCCGTCGAGCTGGCCCATGCCGCGCTTGATCGCGTTCTGCACGCTGTCCTTCGTCATGTTGGCTTCGCGTGCCTTGTCCATCGCGAGGCGCAGGCGCGGGTTGGCGTTGGCGTCGCCGCCGCCGAGCTTCGCAGCCACGGTGATTTCCTTGATGAGCCGGGTGAACACCTTGCCCTTCTTCGCATCGGCCGCCGCCTTGCGGTGCTTGATGTTGGCCCATTTGCTGTGACCCGCCATGAGCTAAGATTTTAGCGTCATGGCCACGCCCCTCCTCGTCGCGAAAAGCGACAAGACCGAGCTTTCCCTTCTGCCGGCGCTCGCCAATCGACACGGTCTCATCACCGGCGCGACCGGCACCGGCAAGACCGTGACGCTGCAGTCGCTCGCGCAGCGCTTTTCATCGATCGGCGTACCGGTCTTCATGGCGGATGTGAAAGGCGACCTGACCGGGCTCGCCAAGCAGGGCGCGGGCAACGCAAAGGTCGATGCGCGGCGCAAGCAGCTCAAGCTCGCCGCCGAGAGCGCCGCCTGCCCGGTTCTCTTCTGGGACGTATTCGGCAAAGCCGGCCATCCCGTTCGCGCGACGGTCTCAGACATGGGTCCGCTCCTCCTTGGCCGCATGCTCGCTCTCAACG
>JBHELS010000219.1:0-2585 GCA_046263015.1 Burkholderiales bacterium
CGTCGGCATCAAGGTTGGGCTGGAGGTGAGCAACATCGGCAGCCAGATCAAGACGAGCGCCGGCACCATCGCCTACCAGCTCGGCACGCGTAACGCGACCACCACGCTCAGGCTGAAGGACGGGGAGACCCAGGTGCTCGCGGGCCTCATCAACAACGAGGATCGCCGCACCACGGCGCAGGTGCCGGGCCTTGCCAACCTGCCGGTGGCGGGCCGTCTCTTCCAGAACAAGGAGAGCACGGTCAACAAGACCGAGGTGGTGCTCCTCATCACGCCGCGCGTCGTGCGCAACATCGAGCGACCGGACGTGCGTCTCGAGGAATTCAACTCGGGCACCGAGGCCGAGGTGGGCGGCTCGAGCATCGCGCTGCCGACGATCACGCCGGGGCCTTCGAGCGGGCCGACGCCGATCCCGGCGCCGGTGACACCGCAGCCGGCGATTCCTTCGACCCTTGGCAGCCCGGCGCCCGCGGCCGGACCCCAGCCGCGATGAAAGCGCTGATGATGAAAGCGCGCGGCTTCACGCTGATCGAGCTTCTGATCACGGTGGCGATCGTGGCGCTCCTCGCCTCGGTGGCGCTGCCGCTCGCGGAGGTGACGGTGCAGCGTGGCAAGGAAAAGGATCTGCGCCACGCGCTTCGCGAGATCCGCGGGGCGATCGATGCTTACAAGCGCGCCGCCGACGAAGGCGCGATCGAGCGCCCGGCGGACGCCTCGGGCTATCCGCCGACGCTCGCGACGCTCGTCGACGGCGTCCTCGACAAGAGAAAGACGGACGGCTCGAAGGTTTACTTCCTGCGGCGCGTCCCGCCCGACCCGCTAAGCGGCGAAGACTGGGGACTTCGCAGCTATGCGAGTCCCGCTACGGAGCCGCAACCCGGCAAAGATGTGTACGACGTTTATTCCAAGAGCCCCGACACGGGCCTGAACGGCGTGCCTTACAGGGAGTGGTAATGAAAAAAAGACTTGGTTTTACGCTCGTTGAGCTGATGGTGGTGATGACCGTCATCGCGCTCCTCATCTCGGTGGTGGTGCCCGATTACATGGGCAAGATGCGCCGGGCGGAAGAGACGGTGCTGCAGCAGAACCTCGCGCTCATGCGCGAGTCGCTCGACAAGCACTACGCGGACACCGGCCGCTACCCGACCTCGCTCGATGACCTGGTGGCGAAACATTACCTGCGCGCGATCCCGAAGGACCCGTTCACGCAGAGCGCCGCCACCTGGGTGGCGGTGCCGCCGCAGGACAATCGCAAGGGCAACGTCTGGGACGTGAAAAGCGGCGCCAAAGGCTATGAGCGGTACTGAGCCGCGGCGCAACCGCATCGCGAATCCGGCGTTCTTTCGCACGCGCACGCAGGCCACGTCTTCGGCACCGCGTGTGCGCATCGTGCCGGATCCGGCGCTGCGAAACGGCGACGGCGAGCGCAAGCTGCCGCGCTTTCTCCTGCGCCGACGGCGCGAACAAGGCTTCACGTACATCGGCGTTTTGCTGCTCATCGCCATCATGGGCTTCGGGCTTTCCGCGTTCGGCGAGCTGCATTCGCACGCGGCGCAGCGCGACAAGGAGCGCGAGCTCCTCTTCGTCGGCGCGCAGTTTCGCGACGCGATCGCGAGCTACTACAACAAGAGCCCCGGCGCGAAGAGCTATCCCAAGAAGCTCGACGATCTGGTCGAGGACAAGCGCTTTCCGGTGCCGCAGCATCACCTGCGGCGCATCTATCGCGATCCGATGACCGACAGCGTCGACTGGGGCATCGTAGAAGTCCCGGGCGGCGCCGGCATCATGGGCGTCCACAGCCGTTCCGAAGCAGCGCCGATCAAGACCGCCGACTTCGCCGCTGCCGAAGCCGCGTTCGGGGACGCGGAGAATTACACCCAGTGGGCATTCATCTATAGTCCGCCGGGACTAGCGCAAGGCGTGCCGCCCAGCGCGACGAGCACCAAGCGGTAAAAAACTTGCTACACGAGTAGCGTCGCTCCTACTTGAGCTCGGGCGCTGGCCGTCCCGCTGTTAGCAGTCCCGCAAGGGGCCAAACACCGTGTAGCCCGCGCCTGGGCGCCATTGGCGGCTTCTCATCACCTTTTAGAACGCGATCTCGTAGATCGCTTTGAGGACCCATCGATCCGCTTCGCCGCTCAGGCCGCGCCCGATGCCAAGGTTGAGATCTGATTTGCCGGCCTTGCCGTCCCAGGCGAGGTAAAGCGTGCGGCCCTGCGGGTCGCTGTAGTACTCGAGGCCCACCGCGCTGCGGGCGGGACCGTAGGCGATCTTTGCCGCCGGCGTGGCAGCCGAGTGGCTGCCGTCGAGCGGCCGCTCGATGCCCGGGTTGGCGGCGAAATGCCAGCGTCCGGTGCGCCACCCGACGATTGGGATGATCTCGACAGTCCAGAAATGCTGTTCCGCAATGCGTGCATCGCGCGCGAGCTCGAGGTTGATGCCCAAGTAAAGCCCGCGCTCCTCATCGTGCGGCGCGATGTACTGCAGCTCGACGCGGTCGCCCTCCTTCGCGGCTCGTCGGGAGTCGAATGCCAACGGCAGCTGCAAGCTCACTTCCCAGTTGCGCGCGAGGCCGTACGAATATT
>JBHELS010000220.1:0-2875 GCA_046263015.1 Burkholderiales bacterium
CCGCCTTTGCCCAGACCAACGTGCGGGTGCGCGGCACGATCAGCTCAGTGGACGGGGATGTGCTGAAGGTCAAGACGCGGGAGGGACGCGATGTGCAGTTGCAGCTCGCGCCCGATGCGCAGGTCGTCGTGCCGAAGAAGACGACCCTCGAGGAGTTCAAGCCTGGCAGCTACGTTGGCGTCACCTCCGTCAAGGATGGGCAAGGACGCCTGGTCGCGAAGCGCGTGCACGCGCTCGGGCCGCAGGTGCCGCAGATGCATGGCGCCTGGGATTCGATCCCGAACTCGATGATGACCAACGCCAACATAACGAATGTCGCGTCGATGAGTGGCGGCAACGAGCTCACGCTGAAACACAAGGACGGGGAGGAGAAGATCCTCGTCACGCCGGAGACCGAGTACTACAACTTCGCCCCCGGCACGCGCGCCGACCTGAAGCCCGGCGCCACCATCTTCGCCGGCGCGCGTGTCGAAGGCGACGGCAAGTTCATGGCGCCCCGTGTGGTGGTCGGCAAAGACGGCGTCAATCCGCCGCAGTAGCGAAGCGCCCCGCGTTTTGCCCGGCGATCCGGCCGAAGACGGCACCGTTGGTGAGGCCGGAGCCGCCGGGGTAGTTGAACCAGAAGATGCCGCCAACCAATTCGCCGGCGGCATAGAGGCCGCGGATCGGCCGGCCGTCTGAATCGATCACTTGTGCCTCGGTGTTGATCTTCAGCCCGCCGAAGCTGAACGTGATGCCGCAGGTGACCGCGTAGGCCTCGAAGGGCGGCGTGTCGAGCGTGTTCGCCCAGTTCGATTTGTTCACTTCCAGCCCTTCGGTGCGCCGCCCGTCCTTCACGTTCGGGTCGAAAGGGATGTCGGTGCGCACCGCGGCGTTGTATTTCTTCAGCGTCTCGAGCGCCGTCTTCTGGTCGGTGTCGTCCATTTTCGCGACGAGCTCCTCGAGCGTGTTGCCGGCGATCTTCGTCACCTGCCGGATGCGATACTCGTCACGCAGCTGCGGCTTCACCTTGGCATCGAAGATCTGCCAGGCGAACTGCTTCGGCTGCTGCAGAATCACCCGGCCGTACTTGGCGTACGTATAGTTGCGGAAGTCGGCGCCCTCATCGACGAAGCGCTTGCCATCGGCGTTGATGTAGACGCCCCATGGATACGAGTGCTTCTGGAAGCCGTCGCCGACCGCGAGGTCGCCGGTTTCCGGTGCATTGCGGTCCCACGCTACGGCGTGGCAACCCGACCAGTTGCCGTGCGCCGCGGCGCCGATGTCGAGCGCCATGCGGATCGCATCGCCGGTATTGAAGCGGGTGCCGCGCACCTTGGCGAGCTCCCACCCCGGGCCCATGTAGCGCGTACGCCACTCGGTATTGGCCTGGAAGCCGCCCGCGGCGAGCACCACCGCTTGGCTGCGCACCTCCTTCGTCTTGCCCAGGTGCTTTACGCGCGCGCCGTGCACGCCGTCATCGGTGGCGATGAGCTCGAGGGCGCGCGCGCCGTACCAGATCTCGATGCCGGCCTTCTTTGCGATCTGCGTCTCGGACTCGATCAGGCCGGGCCCACCGCCGACGGCTTCCAGCGTGAGCCCGCCCCAAAACTTGAACTTGCCGCCAATCTTGAACGCCTGCCGCCCCCACGCAGCGGTGAAGCGCACGCCGCGCTTTCGCATCCATTGCGCGGTGGGCAGGCTTTGCTTCACGAGGATCTCGGTCAGGTCCGGGTCGCAGCGGTACTCCGTGACACGCGCCATGTCGTCGAGGAACTGCTCTTCCGTATATGTCCCAAAGTCCGTGTTGGCGATCTCGTCGGCCGAGAGGTCCGGGATCAACGTCTTCAGGTCCTCGGGCCCTTTGTAGACGATGCGGAAGAGGCCTGCGGTGTAGCGCGAGTTGCCGCCCGATTCTTCCTCCGGCGCGCGCTCCAGCACGAGCACTTTCTGGGCGGATTCGCGCGCGGCTAGCGCGGCGCAGAGCGCGGCATTGCCGGCGCCCACGACAATCACGTCGTACATCAGTCGGCCTTCACGTTCGCTTTTTGGATGACATCGCGCCAGCGTGCCTGTTCCTTGGCAATGAACTGCGCGTACTCCTGGGGACCCGAGCCGACCGCCTCCGCATCCTCGGCCGCGAAGCGTTGGACAAGCGCCGGCGTCTTCGCAGCTTTTGCCGCTTCGTCCGCGAGGCGCTTGACGATCGCGGCCGGCGTCTTCGCCGGCGCGTTGAGGCCATACCACTGCGAAGTCTCAAATCCCGGATAGCCCTGCTCGGCCACGGTCGGCACCTCGGGCATCGAGGCGAGCCGCTTGGGCGTGCCCACGGCGATGACGCGCAGCTTTCCGCTTTTCACATGAGGCAGCAGCGGCGGCGTGCCGGCGGAGGTCGCCTGCGTGCGGCCGGCGACGAGATCGATCAGGTTGGGGCCGGTGCCTTTGTACGGGACGTGCTGGATATCCATGCCGGTGACGAGCTTCAGATATTCCATCGCCAGATGCCCCGCACTGCCGTTGCCCGCCGAGCCGTAATTCAGCTTGCCGGGCTCTTTCTTCGCGAGCGCCACGAACTCGCCCAGGTTCTTCGCCGGCACGCTCTCGTGCACGACGAATATGTTGGGCACCTTGGCAAGAAGCGAGACGGCGACGAAATCGCGATTCACGTCGTAGCCCAGGTTTTTCTCCATGAAGGGCGTCATGGCGAGGCTGCCGACGTGCCCGATGATCAGCGTGTAGCCATCGGCATCGGCACGCGCGACGTCCGCCATCGCCACGTTGCCACCGCCGCCGCCCTTGTTTTCGATGACGATCGATTGCCCGAGCCCCTTCTCCATCTCGGCTGCGAAGCTGCGCGCGACGATCGAGCTCGAGCCTCCCGGTGCGAACGGCACGA
>JBHELS010000221.1:0-5578 GCA_046263015.1 Burkholderiales bacterium
TCGATATCAATGGCGGCGCCTTCAACATGAACGCGCCCTTCGGCGGCTTCAAGCAATCGGGGCATGGACGCGAGGCGGGGCTCTACGGCCTGGAAGAGTTCCTCGAGTACAAGTCGCTGCAGCTAAAGGGCTAGATGCAGCGCCTCGAGCGGCGGCTGAGGCTCGCCTCGGGCCTCATCGTCGCCTGCTTCGTCGTCGCGCATTTCCTGAACCACGCGCTCGGCGTCGTCTCGATCGACGCCATGGATCGGCTGCGCGAACCGCTCGCGGGCTGGTGGCGGAGCGCGCCGGGCACCGTGCTTCTCTACGGCGCGCTCGTCACGCATTTCGCGCTCGCGCTCGTCTCGCTCTACCGGCGAACCACGCTGCGCATGCCTCGCTGGGAGGCGGCGCAGCTCGTGCTCGGACTTCTCGTGCCGCCGCTTCTCGTAGCGCACATCGCGGGCACGCGTTTGCCGTGGTTCTTCCTCGGCCACACCATCCGCTATGAGCGCGTCGTCGGCCTGCTATGGTCCGATCCGGCCGCGGCGATCCGGCAGTGCCTGCTGCTCATCATCGTCTGGGCGCACCTCTGCTTCGGCATCCATTACTGGCTGCGGGTGCACCGCTGGTATGGCGGCGTGCAGCCGGTGTTCTTCGCCGCGGCACTCTTGATTCCGAGCCTCGCGCTCGCCGGATTCGCCGCCGCCGGCAACGAGCTCTGGCCGCGCATCCAAGGGGCTGGCGGGACGGAGGTTTTCTATCCGGAAGTCGCCAACATGACGGCGCCGGACCGCGCGCGCCTCGACGCCTGGCGCTCGGGGCTCGAGCTCGCCTTCTGGGCGCTCCTCGCGGCGACGCTGCTTGCGCGGTGGCTGCGCACGCTTCTCGGCGGCACCTATCAGCTGCGGCACGCGAGCGGCCGGGTGATAACGGCGCCGATCGGCCGCACGATCCTCGAAGCAGTGCGCGATGCGGGGCTGCCGCACGCCTCGGTGTGCGGCGGACGCGCGCGCTGCACCACCTGCCGTGTGCGGGTGGTCGAAGGGCTCGCGGCGCTGCCGGCGCCGAGCCGCGCCGAGCGGCAGGCGCTCGCACGCGTCGAGGCGCCGGCGAACGTACGGCTTGCCTGCCAGACGCGGCCGCGCGTCGACGTCACCATCGTGCCACTGCTGCCGCCCGCGGCGAGCGATGCCGCGGCGGCCAGGCGGCCGGGCGCGGCGCGCGAGAGCGAGCGGCCGATCGTCGCCATGTTCGTCGACCTGCGCGGCTCGACGCGGCTTGCGGAGTCGCGGCTTCCGTACGACGTGGTTTTCATCATGAATCAGTTCTTCGCGGAGATGTACGCGGCGCTTCGCGCGACCAACGGCTATTACGCGCAGTTTCGCGGCGACGGGCTCCTCGCTCTGTATGGGCTCGACACCGACCTGCCGCAGGCCTGCCGCGACGCGATGCGCGGCGCGGCGGAAATGCAGCGGCGAGTCGAGATCCTCTCGAGGAGCCTCGCGGCGGAGCTCGCCGAGCCGCTGCAAATCGGCATGGGCGCTCACGCCGGCGTCGCGATCGTCGGCACCATGGGACCGGCCGAAGCGCCGGTGCATTCGGCGATCGGCGACAACATCAACATCGCCGCGCGCCTCGAGGGCATGACCAAGGCCTACGGCTGCGTGCTGGTCGTGTCCGCCGACACGCTCGCCAACGCCGGGCTCGATCCGCAGGGCGCGCCCGTGCACCGCGTGCGGGTACGCGGGCGCAGCGAGCGGCTGACCGTCTACGCGATCGGCGACCCTCGCACGCTCTTCCAATAAACAGGGACTGTCCCTGTTTATCTTCGGGAGGCGCTTCCGTCTATGCCTTAACCGCCGCCCGAGCGGCTGCGGGTAAGTTGGCTTGTGGTGCTCGCGAGCCGCGCGGCGAGGATGCGGACGAGCTCGACCGCGGCATCGGGATTTTCGCGGATGATCTTCATGAAGAGCTCTTTCGAGATCTTCAGGGTCTCGATCGGGGTGAGCGCCTTGGCGGTCGCAGTGCGGGGTACTTCGCCGACGATGGCGATTTCGCCGAGCAAATCGTTCTTCCCCATGTTGTTGATGATGATCGGGCCGGAGGGCGTCGGCACCGAGATCTCGACCGTGCCGTCGATGATGATGTAGGCCGAGTCGCCAACGTCGCCCGCGTTGAAGATCACCTGGCCCGCGTCGAAGCGCAGCCGATCGGCCGAGAAGCAAAGGAGCTTTTGCATCGCCGGCTGGATCTTGCTGAAGATCGGGAACTGGCGGATCAGTTCGACTTCCTGTTCGAGGCTCATCGTTTGCCTTTCAGGCGGCCGCGAGCATCTTGTGCAACGGGCCACCGTTCGTTTTCAGCTCGGCGAAAGCGCCATGCTCGGCGAGCTTGCCGCGCTCCATGACCAGCACGACGTCGAAGCGCTCGGCCATGTCCGGACGCTGCACCACCCAAACGAGGCCGCGGCCGCGGCGCCTTGCGAGAATGCCGTTTAGCAAGCGCTCCTGCGATGCGGGATCCAGGGCCGCCACCGCATGATCGACCACGAGCAACGCCGGCTCCTTGATGAGCGAGCGCACGAGCGCGATCTTCTGCCGGTCGGCGATGGCGAGACGCGCGCCGCCCACGCCGACGTGGAAATCAAGGCCGATGGTGACGACGAGCGGGCGAAGCCCGAGCTCATCGAGCAGCTCGCGCACGAGCGCGGTGATGCGGGTCGTCGCCTCGGCCTGTCCGGTGACGATCTTGCCGAAGAGGATGTTGTCCTGCAGTGACGCCGCGCTGTTGTAGCGCGCGGCATTGAAGAACTCGATCGACCCTTGCAGCTCGCGCGGCAGATGCTCGGCGAAATGGCGCCGCGCTTCGACCACGCGCGCCTCGAACGATTCGTCGATCAGGCCCAGGCGATGCCGGGCGGCGATCAGCTTGAAGGGGAGCGATATCAGCGCAAGCCGGTCCGCCTCCTCGAGCTCGAGAAGCCCGACTTCGCCCGCGCGCTGGACGATCGCCTCGTATTGCGGCAGGTCCTCCTGGCGGATGAAGCTGTATTGCGCAAAGAACTCGTGCCCGGGTGGCAGGCCGCTAAAGAGCTCGACCATCGTCTCGGCGACTTTCTGCCCGGTGCGCAGCAGTATCTCGTAGAGCCCGGTCTCGTGCAGCACGCGGCGCACGTAGGCATTGCGCGCGAGATTGTCCACGTCGAACGTTCGGCCGACCGGCGTGCCGAAGAGCAGGTTCTCGGCGAGCGTGGCGTTGCGGTTGTAATTCGCCGGATCGAACCGCTCCACCCAGTCTTCGATTTTCAGCGCGGCGAGCCGCTCGCGCATGCGGCCGCGCGCGTGCAGCACCGGCTCGGCGAGGATGCTCGCCCGGCGTGAATCGGCGGCGCTGCGCAAACCGAGCTCGAAAATCGTCTCCTCGAGCTCCACCGCGCGAACCAGCTCGACGATGCGCTGGTCGAGCTCCTCCGGCTCCCGCACGCCCGCCGCCTGGTAATCGATCCAATCGGCCTCGATGTCGAGCGGCGAGTTGCCGGTCCTCGCCGCCTCGTGCAGCTCGAACTCACGGCTTCGCCGCTGCTCGTCCTCGTACGAGGCTTCGCGCACCGGCCGGTGCTTCAGGCTGTAGACGATGTTCTCGCGCACCGAGACCGGGAAGAGGTAGGCGGGCGCGCCGACGTAGGCGAGCGCCCGGCCGGTGACCGCCTCGGGTGCGCGCGTGATATCGACCCCGCCCATCTCGATCCTGCCCGAGGCGGGTACGACGAGCCGCGCGAGCATCATCGCGAGCTCGGAGGCGCCGCTCGCCGGGCCGCCGACGATCGCGATGTGATCCTGCATCGAGCATTCGAAGGACACGCCGTCGACCAGACGCGCGCTCGCTTCGTCGACGAGCGAGAGATTGCCGACCTGCAGCCGCCCGTCGCGCGGCAGCGCCGGCGCCTCGAGCGGCGCCTGCAGCTCGGGCGGCGCCACCTCCTCGTCGGAGAACTGCTCGATCACCTGGTTGTACTTGATCTCGACGTCCATCCGCTGCTGATCCCAGTCGATCAGCTCCTTGACCGGCCCCGGCAGGTCCTTGTACGCGGCGATGACGGCGACGAGCGCGCCGATATCGAGGCGGCCGACGATCACCAGATAGCCGCCCACCGTGTAGAAGAGAAACGGCGTCACCTGGGCGAGAAAGTTGTTCAGGAACTTGACCATGAACTTCCGCTGGTAAAGCTCGAACCGGATGCGGAAGATCCTTCCAAGGCGGGCGGAAATCTCGGCGCGCTCGTAGTTCGAGGTGTCGTGCGCGTGGATCTCGACCGCGCCGTCGACGCATTCGGCGATGCGGCCGGCGAGCGCGCGCGCGGTGAGCTGGCGTTCGCGCCCGAGCACGAGCTGGCGCCGCCGCAGCCGCGGGATGATGAAAGCCTGGATCGCCACCACGCCAAGCGCGATCAGCCCGAGCCAGATCTGCTGGTACAGGATGAAGAACATGGCGGTGAGCGCCTGGCCGCCGAGAAAAAGCGGGGTAATGAGCGCTTCACCGATGAAGCCGCCGAGCGGCTCGACCTCGTCCTTGATCATGGTCGCCATCTCGGCCGACTTGACGCGGCGAAAGCGTGCGAGCGGAAAACGCAGGATGTGGTCGAAAAGGAGGTAGCGAAGGCGCCTGAGCATCCGCTCGCCCATCCAGCCCTTCATCGTGTTGATCTGGAACTTGAGCCAGCCGTTGGCGACGATCAGCGCGAGAAACAGGATGGATAGAACAAAGAGATAGGGCAGGCGCTCGAGATCGAAGCCGAGGAAGTGCTTGACCGAATCGGCGGAGGGGAAACTGACGCCCTGGATCGCCTGGTTGATGATGGTCTTCGGCAGATCGAGCGACAGGTAGTACACCACCATCGAGGCGATGACGAGCGGCACGATGAGCAGCTGATCGCGCTTGCTGTGCCGAATGATGAAGCCGAAGAGACTGCGTTCCATCCCCTGCTACCATTATAGGGAATGAGCGAGAAGGCCCCTTTCAGCATTCGGTTCTGGGGCGTGCGCGGCTCGATCGCTTGCTCGGGTCCGCGCACCGCGCGCTACGGCGGCAACACCTCTTCGCTCGAAGTGCGTTGCGGCGACGAGCTCCTCCTCTTCGACGCCGGCACGGGCATTCGCTACCTCGGAAAGGCGCTCGAAGGCGAGCGTCTCGATGCGGAGCTCTATTTCACTCATACCCACTTCGATCACATCTGCGGTCTGCCGTTCTTCCGGCCGCTCTTCGAGCCGCAGAATCGCCTGCGCATCTGGGCAGGGCACCTGCGCGGCGCCATGACGCTGAAGCGCGTGCTCGCGGAATTCATGATGTCGCCGCTTTTCCCGGTGCCGCCGGAGGTATTCCTCTCCAACCTCGAATATCGCGACTTCGCCGCCGGCGACACGCTCGCGACGCCCAAGGGAGTGCGGCTGCGCACCGCGAGCCTCAACCATCCCGACGGCGCCACCGGCTTTCGCATCGAGTACGGCGGGCGCTCGCTCTGCCTCATCTATGACACCGAGCACGTGCCCGGCAGCCTCGATCGCAACATCCTCGGCCTGATCAACGGCGCCGAGCTCGT
>JBHELS010000222.1:0-3040 GCA_046263015.1 Burkholderiales bacterium
CCGCGAGAAGCTCATCGAGCGTGCCCGGGCCGCCGGCTATGAAGCGATGCTCGTGACCGTCGATCTCCCGGTCTCGGGTAAGCGCGAGCGTGATCCGCGCAACGGCTTTCGCACGCCCTACAACCCGAACTGGCGAAATTCTCGCGATGTGATCTTCAAGCCGGGATGGCTTTGGGAAATCGTTCGCTACGGGCTCCCGGGCATGGCGAACTTCGACGGCTACAAGTTCAGCACGCCAAGCGGCACCGACATCGCCACCGCGGTCGGTCGCGAGATGGATGCAGCGCTCGACTGGGACGCGATCCGGCGCATTCGCGACCTGTGGCCGCGAAAGCTGCTGCTAAAGGGCGTGGAGCGGGCCGATGACGCCGAACGCGCCGCTGCGTTGGGATGCGACGGCGTCGTGGTCTCGAACCACGGCGGCCGACAGCTCGATGGTGCCGCGCCGACGCTCGAGGCGCTGCCGCATGTCGCGCGCGCCGTCGGCTCGAAGATCAGCGTGCTCCTCGACGGCGGCGTACGCCGCGGCGTCGACATCCTCAAAGCGCGTGCGCTCGGTGCTCATGGCGTCCTTACCGGCCGCGCCACCCTCTTCGGCGCTATGGCGGGCGGCGAAGCGGGCGCCCGCCGTGCGCTCGAGATCCTCGCAAGCGAGCTCGAGCGCTCGATGCAGCTTTGCGGCGTGCGCTCGGTCGCCGAGATCAGCGCTGCGCTGCTCGCCGCGAATTCGGGGTCACGGCCGTAATTATTTTCGACGCCGCTCGCGCGATTCTTCATACGACGGCACCGGCTGGCGCGCCGTGTGCAGCATGTTTTCCAGCTTCGTAAGCAGCGCCGGTTGATGGCGTTCGACCTGACTTCGCACAAGCGCGACATCCAGCTCCGGGCGCGTGCGCAGCATTTCCAGAGCATCGGCGAAATTGATCGGTTTTTCCGAAGCGAGGTAAAGCCACAGCAGCGCCTCGGGCGACGGTGCCTTGAGCTTGGTTCCAAGGATGACCGCGTCGCGGCCATTCTCGAGCGCGAAGTCCTCTGCGCTGGCGCCGGCGTAAAGGATGTCTATTTCAACGTCGGCTTCCGTGAACTTGGAATGAAACTGGCCAATCCTGACCAGTTCAAAGTGCGATGCGAGCAGCTTGTCGAGGTTTTCCTTTTCGGCGGGATCGACGAACGCATCGACATCCACCGTCATGCGCGGCCTCGCGTACAGCGAAAGGGCGTTTGCGCCGCCGATCACGTAGCGGACCTGATGTGCCTCGAGTAGCTGGACGAGCTTCGCCAGCACCACTTTCATCGCCGGCCGGTGCGCTTCAACGAGGAGCTCGTACGCGTCCATTGCCTATTATGGTCGCAACGCTGGACAGCCCTCGGGCGCGGCAGAAGTTCGGTGCCTGACCCCGAATTAATGGCGCCGAATTAACGGCGCATGGGGCGAAGCTGTATGCCGAGCGCGAGGGCCGCCGCGAGCGCCGAAACGACGCACACGGCGAGCCAGCCGCTCGTTGCCAGCACGTTCGTGGCGATGAAGGCGCCGGCGGCGTTGCCGGTCCAGACGCTGACGCCGAAGACGGTGTTCGACCGGCTGCGCGCATGCGGCGCGAGCGAGTTGATGAGCGTCTGGTTCGCCACCATGGTCGCCCTCAGGCCGCAGTCGAGCACCGCGGCGCCGAGCGCGAGCGCCACGGGCCACCATGCGCCGAAGGCGAAGACGCCATAAGCGGCGAGGATCAGCGAGATGCCGGTCGCGACGATCGGGCCGGGCCCGCGCAGGTCGAGTAAGCGCCCCGCCGGCCGCGCGACGAGAATGCCGGCGGCGCCGGGGATACCAATGAGGCCCGCGATCTGCGGGCCGAGGCCGTGCACTTTGAGGAGCATCGTCGCAATCGTCGCCCAGAAGCCGCCGTAGCAGATGCCGAGCAGCAATTGGATCCACACCACGCGGCGCATGTCGGCGTGCGTGCGCAAGAGCTCGGCCATCGATGCGAGAAGCTGCGGGTACGAAAGCCCGGTCTTCGGCGCCGAGTGCGGCAGCCGCCCGATGAGCGCGGGCGCGAGCAGCGTGAGAAGCGTCGCGCCGATCCAGTACATCGCGCGCCAGCCGAGATGCGCGGCGACGAACCCGCCGGCGAGCCGGCCGAAGAGAATGCCGAGGAAAAGCGCGCTCAGAATGGTGCCGACCGAGCGGCCGCGCTCGTTAGCCGGTGCGAGCTCGGCAATCATCGGCACCACCGTTTGCGCGTAGCACGCGCAAATGCCGATGAGGAATGAGCAGGCCGCGGCGATCGTGAGACTGGGTGCAAAACCCATGGCGACCAGCGCGCCGATGGTGCAGAAGTGCTGGCTGATGATGAGCCGGCGCTTGTCGAGGCGATCGCCGAGCGGCACGAGGAAGGCGATGCCGGCGAGAAAGCCGCCGAAGCTCATCGTCGGGATCCAGCCGATCGCCGCGCTGTCCACGCCGAACTCGTCGGCCATCGCACCGAGCATCGGCGTCTGATAATGGATGCCGCTCGCCGCGGCGAACGTGGTCGCCGCGAGGAGCAGCATCAGAGGACGGTCTAGCGACGTTCGCGCGATGGCGGACCGCGGCGCCCGCGGGCGACGGCCCGCTTCACGTCGAGTGCAGCGCGCTTGAGCGGGCGTGCGGGCCGCGCGCGGGCGTTTGTCGCCGCCGAGCGGCGCGCGATCGAGCTCGCCTTGAACTCGCGCACATAGTCTGGCGCGGCGAAAACCCACTCGAGCGCATCGTAATAGCGCTCGGCGGCGCGGCCGCGAAAAATGTCGTTCCTCACCAGACGCTCAAGCCCATCGGGCACGTGAAATATCTGCCCGATGAGGCTATTGGCGGAGACGTGCACGCGTGTCGCGCGCACGATGCGCATCTCCTGGTAGCGCTTGAAGGCTTTCTCGAAATCGCCAGGGCTCGCGTCGCATGCGACGCCAAGCGCCACGGCATCCTCCATCGCCATCGCCGCGCCTTGCGCCATGTACTGAAGCATCAGGTGCGCCGCATCGCCGAGGAGCGCCACCGGACCTTTGG
>JBHELS010000223.1:0-3960 GCA_046263015.1 Burkholderiales bacterium
GGCCATTTCCACACGAGCAATGTAGCGACCGGTCGGCCGCGGATTAAGTGGGACAATCGGCATGGGCTCATGAACTGGGCTCATCAATGCGCCGCGCCGACGTTCCCGACCTGCTCGCCTTTCTCGCCGTCGCGCGCGAGCGCAGCTTCACGAAAGCGGCGGCAAAGCTGGGGGTGTCGCAGTCGGCGCTGAGTCACACGATCCGCGGGCTCGAAGGGCGCCTCGGCCTGCGGCTTCTCACACGCACGACGCGCAGCGTGTCGCCGACTCAGGCAGGCGAGCGACTGCTCTCGACCGTGGGAGAGCGCTTTGAGGAGATCGAGCGCGAGCTGGAAGCGTTAAGCGCGTTACGCGACAAGCCCGCCGGCACGATCCGCATCAGTGCGGGCGAGCACTCCGTCAATTCGATCCTGCTGCCCGCCTTGTGCAAATTTCTCCCGGAGTTTCCGGACATCAAGGTCGAGATCACCGTCGACCATGCGCTCACGGACATCGTGGCGCAGCGCTACGACGCTGGCATCCGCTCCGGCGAGCAGGTCGCGAAGGACATGATCGCAGTGCGCATCGGACCGGACATGCGCTTCGCAGTGATCGGCGCGCCCTCCTACTTCGCCAAGCGTCCCGTGCCGAAGAAGCCTCAGGACCTGACCGATCACAATTGCATCAACCTGCGCCTGCCGACCTACGGCGGCCTGTATGCGTGGGAATTCGAGCGCGATGGGCGGGAGCTGCGAGTACGTGTCGAAGGTCAGCTCATCTGCAACGCACCGAGCCAGATGCTGCAGGCGGCGCTCGATGGCTGTGGTCTCGCCTACGTGCCCGAAGACCTGGCGCAGCCGCACGTCGCGCAAGGCCGCCTGAAACGCGTGTTGGAGGATTGGTGTCCGGCGTATTCCGGCTATCACCTCTACTACCCGAGCCGGCGGCAGCCCTCGCCGGCGTTTTCGTTGCTGGTGGACGCGCTGCGTTACCGCAACTGATCAATCCACTTTGATGCCCGCTAGCGTGACGACGCGCTTCCATTTCGCGAGATCGGCCGTGATCAGTGCGGCGAATTGCTCCGGGCCGCCAGCGTTCACTTCGCCGCCCTGGCGGCGCAGTGCTTCCTGGACGTCGGGCTGCTTGAGCGCCGCCGCCGTCTCCCGGTAAAGAAGCGCGATGATTTCCGGCGAGGTGCCGGCCGGCGCCATGAGCCCCGTCCACAGAATGCACTCGTAGTCCGGCAGGCCGGACTCGGCGAGCGTCGGCACGTCGGGCAACGTCGGCCAGCGCTTCGCGCTCGTCACGGCGAGCACCTTCAGCTGGCCGCTCTTCTCGTAGGGCAGCGCCGCCGGCAGCGTCGGCGTGCCGACCTGCAGATGTCCGGCGACGAGATCCGCCGTGGCGGGCGCGCTGCCCTTGTATGGCACGTGCACCATCTTCGTGTTGGTCATGGCGTTGAACATCGCCATGGCGAGGTGCGAGGTCGCGCCGATGCCCGCCGAGCCATAGTTGATGGCGCCCGGTTTGGATTTCGCGAGCGCGATGAGCTGCTGCACGTTCTGGACGCCGAGGGACGGATGCGCGACCAGGACCAGCGCAATGTCGCTCACCATGGCGATGGGCGCGAAGTCGCGCACCGGATCGTAGGGTGCGCGCGCCACGACCGGCAGCTGGACGATCTCGGATGCCGAGGCGAGCAGCAGCGTATAGCCGTCCGACGCCGCCCGCGCGGCCGCCTCGGTGCCGATCGCGCCGCCGGCGCCGGTGCGGTTGTCGACGACCATCGGCTGGCCGAGCCGCTCGCTCAGTTTTGCGGCAACGATGCGCGCGGTGACGTCGGACGCGCCGCCGACCGCGTACGGCACGACCATGTGAACGGCCCGCTGCGGATAAGTCTGCGCGACCGCCGTTCCTGCGGCGACGAGCAGCACCCAGATGAAGCGCTTCATGCCTGCTCCTAGTTCGGCGTGATGCCGGTTTTCCGGATGACCTCGCCCCAGTTCGCCAATTCGGCCTTCATGTAGTCGGCGAACTCGCGCTGCGTCATCGTGCGCGGCTCGAGGCCGATGGTGGTGAGCCGCTCGCGCACGTCTTGCTGGCCGAGCGCCGTGTTGATCTGCGCATTCAAGAACTGCGCGATGTTGTCGGGCAGCTTTGCCGGTCCGAAGAACGCGATCCACGAGGCGCTCTCATAATCGGGGAAGCCGGCTTCGGCGAGCGTCGGCACCTGCGGCAGCTGCGCCATGCGCGCGTGGCTGGCGACTGCCAGCACCCGCATCGTCTGCCCGCGTACATAGGCAAGCGCCGTTGGCAGCGTGGTGGACGCGACGTCGACCTGCTTCGAGAGGATGGCGGTGTTCACCGGCGCGCCGCCCTGGAACGGCACATGGGTCGCTTCCAGTCCCGGCACGGCGCGAAAGATGTACTCGCCGGCGAGGTGCTCGGCGCTGCCGATGCCGGCAGACGCGAAGGTAAAGCGGCCGCCCTTCACGTTGCGCACGAAGTCCATTAAATCCTTGGCCGCGACCTCGCCGTTGACGGCAAAGATGGTGGGCGTGCTCGCCGCGATGGCGACCGGCGTGAGCTGCGTCACCGGGTTCACGCCTTCCTTGCCATGCGCATTGATCGCGAGGGACGTGGTGGTGACGAGCAGCGTGTACCCGTCGGGCGCCTGCGCGGCGACGTACTTCGCGCCGACTAGGCCGCCCGCACCGCTCTTCGTCTCGACCACCACTGGCTGGCCGACGCGCTCGCCGATCTTCTGGCCGACCGCGCGCGCAATGGTGTCGGCGATACCGCCCGGCGAGAAAGCCACGGCGAAATGCACCGGGCGGCTGGGAAACGCCTGCGGCCACGCGTGAAGCGCGCAGAAGA
The DNA here is from genome assembly GCA_046263015.1 of Burkholderiales bacterium. Classification (GTDB taxonomy): domain Bacteria; phylum Pseudomonadota; class Gammaproteobacteria; order Burkholderiales; family SG8-39; genus SCGC-AG-212-J23. The sequence continues at coordinate 2,857 of JBHELS010000223.1, forward strand.
AGAGCGCGCAGGCCACGCCTGCCTGGCGCACCAATCGATGCGGATGGGGTTGCTGCGTTTGAGTTTCGCTCACTTCGCCTCCGTGATGAGCGCCACGATGTCCGATGGCGTGATTGGCGTGCGCGTGATGCGCACGTTGTAGGGTGAGAGCGCGTCCTCGATCGCCGAGGCGACCGCGGCGGCGATCGGCACCACGCCGCACTCGCCGACGCCTTTGACGCCGAGCGGATTGAGCGGCGTCGGCGACTCGAGGTGACCGAGCACGATGGGCGGCACCTCGGTGGCGCTCACAAGCAGGTAGTCGGCGAGGGTCGAGGTAATGGGCTGCGCGTTCTCGTCGTAGCGCATCCACTCGAAGAGCGCGTTGCCGATGCCATGGGCGATGCCGCCAATCAGCTGGCCTTCGACGATCACCGGATGCAATACGCGCCCGCAATCGTGCACGAAAACCAGCTTCTCGATGCGCACCGCTCCGGTCTCGACATCGACCTCCAGCTCGACGACCGCGGTGCCGTTGGTGTACGCCATGGCGTCGATCACGACGTGCTCGGTCGCTTCGAGCCCCGGCGCCATGCCGCCCGGCAGCGTGTACCCGGCGGTGCCAGCAATCGAGCGCGCGGCGCGACCGATGTCGAGCTTCAGGTCGCTGCCCTTGACGCGAATATCGCGTCCCTCGATCTCGAGATCGCGCTCCGACACTTCGAGCGCCTGAGATGCGACTTGCAGCGCCTTTTCGCGCACGCGAGTGGCGGCGACATGGGCCGAGCTCCCGGCCATCACCGCCTGCCGGCTGTTCGAGCCGCCGAGGCCCATCGAAATCGTGCCGGTATCGCCCGTCGTGACGCTGATGTTGGCGATGTCGGCGCCGAGCTGCTCTGCGACCACCTGCGCGAGCATGGTCTTCGTGCTCTGCCCCATCGCCGCGGCGCCGGAATAGACGTGCACCTTGCCCGAAGGACCGACGCGCACCGTCACCGACTCGAACGGGCCGCGGCCCGTGCCTTTGACGAAATTGGCGAGGCCGATGCCGAGATGGCGCCCTGCCTTACGAGCGGCCACCTGGCGTCGTGGAAAATCGTCCCAGCCGGCGAGCGAGAGCGCCTC
>JBHELS010000224.1:0-6774 GCA_046263015.1 Burkholderiales bacterium
AAGAACGCCAGGCGCTTCAGCCCTGCCATACGCCATATCCTTTCTCGCGCAACGCGATTGCCAGCTCCACCTCCATGTCGCGCGCGCCATCGTACGGCATCGGGTTGTAGGCGCAATAGAGCTCGGGTATCAGCCGCAGCCCGTAGCGCATCACATAGCGGTTCGCCTGTATGCCGGCCTTGTGCTTGTCGAAGCGGACATCCGGGTCGATGCCCGTCATACCGACATAGACGCACGGCTTCATCGCGTCGTAGTCCGGGTTGGCACGGCGAAACCGTGAGTGCTGCAGCACCTCGGGCGCGAGCTCGATGACGTACACCGAGTAATGGTGGCGCGCGCCGCGCCGACGCGCGTGTTTTTTCGACTTCCGTGCCTTCTTCACGCGCGCACAAGCCGCAGGAGCGTGAGCTCGGGTGTCGTGCCGAAGCGCACGGGCGGTCCCCAGGTGCCCGTGCCGGCGCTCACGTAGACCGTCATGGATCCTTCGCGCGAGAGGCCGGCGACATGCGGCGCGTGCACCAGGCGGATGGCGAGCGTCCACGGAAAGAACTGGCCGGCATGCGTGTGTCCCGAGAGCTGCACATCGAAACCGGCTCGCGCGCCGATGGGCGCGAGCTGCGGGTTGTGCGCGAGCAGCACGCGCACGTCCGCCGCCGGCGCGTCCTGTAATGAAATTTGCGGCGCCACGTGCCGGTACGCCGGATCGACCAAGCCTCCGATGAGCAGCCGTGCGGCGCCGTGGCGCACGAGCTCGTGGGCATTCAGGAGCACGCGCATGCCAAGGCTTCGAAAATGCGCGAGCCAGACGTCCGCGCCGGCATAGCAGTCGTGGTTGCCGAGGACGAAGTACGCCTTGCCCTCGCGCGCAAGCTCGCCAAGGGGCGCGACGTCGGATGCGAGGCGCTCGACGGGCCCATCGACGATGTCGCCCGTCAGCGCGATCAGGTCGGGCTTGAGCGCTCGCGCCTGGTCCACCACGCGCTGGACGTAGCGCCGGCCGATGTTCGGGCCGACGTGCAGGTCGCTCACCTGCACGATGCGAAAGCCCTCGAGATCGGGATGCAGGCGTTCGATCGGCACGTCGACGCTTTGCACGCGCGGCCCGCGAAAAGCGGCCGCGGCGCCGAGCGCGAGGGCGACGAGCGAGCCGCCGAGCACCACGGGCACGCCGGCGGCGGTTATCCAGGCATGCGCGCTCGCGAGCGGCGCCGGACCCCATGTGGCGATGAGCAGCGCATCGCGCGCGATCGTCAGGACGAGCGCGAAGCTCACCCACGCCATCGATAGATAGCTCGCGCGGTGAAGGAGCCGCGCGCCGAGACCTTCGCGCGGGCGCCCCGTGCCCCAGTACATGACGGGCACGATCCAGATGCAGAGGAAAGGCACGAGCAGCAACGCGGCGCCGAGCGTTCCCGTGGCGAGGCGCGTCGCGAGGTACGCATACCCCGCGCCAAGGAGCGCCGTGACGGCAAGGGCGAACTTCAAACCCGTAGCTTGCTCTTGATGATCTTGCGCGTCGGCGTGAGCGGCATTTCCGGCACGACGACGAGGCGCTCGGGGAGCTTATTCTTGGCGATGTGCTTTGCGAGCAGGTATTCGCAGAGCTCGTCGAGCGAGGGCTCGGGCACCCCAGGCTTGAGCGTCACGAACGCGCAGGCCTTCTCGCCGAGGACAGCGTCGGGCATGGGCACGACCGCCGATTGCAGGATCTTCGGATGCGCCTCAAGCAGCGCCTCGATGTCCGCTGGATTGAACTTCACGCCGCCGCGATTGATGATGTCTTTACTGCGGCCGGTGATCGCGTACTGGCCGCCGCGACGCTCGGCGAGATCGCCGGTGCGAAACCAGCCGTCCTCGGTAAAGGCGGCGCGGTTCGCTTCCTCATTGCGGTAATAGCCGGAAAACGCAAGCGGCCCGCGCACTTGCAGCTCGCCCTCGGCGGAGATGCGCACCTCCGTGCCGGGGCTTGGACGCCCGGCGCTCGTTGCCGCGGTTTCAATGCCATCGCCTGGACGCGAATACAGACCCGCCTGCAGCTCCGTCATGCCCCAGAGCTGGGTGACGGCGCAGCGCGGCAGCTTCTCGGCAACATAGTGCATGAGCGCCGGCGGCGCCATCGAGCCCGAAACGATGGCGAGCTCGAGCGAGGACCAGTCGTGCTTATCGAAGAGACCGGCGTTGCGGCAGGCCGCGACGTGCGCCGGTCCGCACCAAAGCGCGCTCGGGCGCTCGCGCTCCACGGTCCGCGCGAGCTCGTCCGGCTTGAACGCAGGCAAGAGGACCGTACACGCGCCAACCGACCAGGCGCAGTGCAAGGAATAGAGGCCATAGAGATGCGAGAACGGTGCCGCGCAAACTACGCGTGAATTGGCGGTCAGCCGGTGCTCGCCCGCGCCGAGGCGGCTGTTGCCAAGGAGCGTGCGATAGGGATGCGGCACGGCCTTCGGCGACGCGGTAGTGCCAGACGTATAGAGAAGCAGGAAGGCGTCGCGCGCGTCCGGCGCGGGATGATCGCGCGCGAGCGGCGCCGAGCCGGTGAGCTCGCTGAAGGGATACGCGCTCGTGAAAAAAAGTTTCGCGCCGCTATGCGCGAGGATCGTCTCGATCTCGGCGCCACGATAGGGCATGTGCACGCTACACATGACCGCGCCCAGGCGCGCGGCCGCGAGGTGCACGAGCAGAAATTCGACGGTATTCGGGAGCTGCGCGGCGACGACGTCGCCCGGCTCGATGCCCTTCTGCCGCAGGCCCTCGGCGACGCAGAGGACGCGCCGCTCGAGCTCGCCCCAAGTGACGACTTCGCTCCTATCGGCCACGGCCGGTGCTGTGGGTCGCGCTGCCACATGACGCGCGAGCCATTGCGCGAGCGTATCGTGGTCGCGCCAGTAGCCGCGCGCCAGGTATTCGCGCTCGTCATTGACGTCGTAGCCGGGTCGCTCCATCAAGGCCTATATTAGAAGGGATGGACGAAGCTTTGATCCTATCCCGAGCGCAGTTCGGGCTGAACATCGGCTTCCATATCCTCTTCCCCACCATCACCATCGGGCTCGCGTGGATCGTTGCCTGGTTTCGCATCCGCTATCAAATGACGCGCGACGCCGCCTGGCTCGGGACGTACAAGCTCTGGGTCAGGGTCTTCGCGCTCACCTTCGCCATGGGCGTCGTGAGTGGCGTGACCATGAGCTTCCAGTTCGGCACGAACTGGCCGGGCTACATGAATCATGTCGGCAACATCGCCGGACCGCTCCTCGCGTACGAAGTGCTGACCGCATTTTTCCTCGAGGCCACGTTCCTCGGCATCATGATCTTCGGCATGGAGCGCGTATCGGGGCGCGTGCATGTCGCCTCGAGCATCATCGTCGCGGCGGGCACGACGATATCGGCCTTCTGGATCCTGGCGCTCAATTCGTGGATGCAAACGCCCGCCGGTTACACGCACGCCAATGGCGTGCTGGTTGCGGAGAGCTGGTGGCGGGTCATCTTCAATCCGTCCTTCCCTTATCGCCTGACGCACATGCTCCTCGCCTCCGGCGTCACGGCGGCGTTTCTCGTCGCGGGACTCTCCGCGTGGCGCATCCTCGGTGCGCCGGCGGATAAGGCGGCGCATAACACGCTGCGCTTCGGCGCGCGCCTCGCGGCGGTGCTCGTACCGCTTCAGATCATCGCCGGCGACCTGCACGGCCTCAATACGCTCGAGCACCAGCCGGCCAAAATAGCCGCGCTGGAGGCGATCTGGCACACCGAGCGTAGCGCGGCGCTCACGCTCTTCGGGATCCCGAACGAGGCGGAGCGACGCACCGACTTCGCCTTGATGCTGCCCAAGGGGGCCTCGCTCATCCTCGCGCACGACGCCAATGCCGAACTAAAAGGCCTCGACGCCTTCGACGCGCACCCGCCGGTCGCGCCCGTCTTCATCGCCTTCCGCGTGATGGTCGGCATGGGGATGCTGATGCTCGCGCTCGCCTGGGGCAGCCAGTTCTGGCTCCGTACGCAGACGAGCGCGCGGCCGCGTTGGCTCCTTTGGATCTTCTCGGGCTTCACCTTCGCCGGCTGGGTGGCGACGCTCGCGGGGTGGACGGTGACTGAGATCGGCCGCCAGCCGTGGCTGGTCACCGGCATCCTGCGCACGGCCGACGCGGTCGGACCGGCAAGCGGCGCGAAGCTCGGCGCGAGCCTCACCGCCTACGTGCTTACTTACGCAGCCCTCCTCATCGCCTACATGGTCACGCTCACGCACATGGCGCGCCATCCAGGTTCGGCGGCAGAACCGGCCCGCAGACCGGTGCCGGCTCCGCTCTGATGGACTTGGTGCTTGTCTTCACGGCACTCATGGCGTTTGCCATCCTCGCCTACGTGCTCCTCGACGGTTACGACCTCGGCGTGGGAATGCTCATGCCGGCGGCGGACCGCGAGGAGCAGGAAGTGATGGTCGCGACAATCGCGCCCTACTGGGACGCGAACGAGACCTGGCTCGTTCTCGGCATCGGGCTTCTGCTCGTCGCGTTTCCCGTCGCCCATGGGGAGATCCTCGGCGGCTTGTACCTACCGGTTGCCGCGATGCTCGTTGGCTTGATGCTGCGCGGCGTCGCCTTCGAGCTGCGCGTAAAGGCCGAGGGCTGGCATCGCGAGCTCTGGAACTGGCTCTTTTGGGCGGGATCCACGCTCGCGTCGTTTGCGCAGGGCCTCATGCTCGGGCGCTACGTCACGGGCTTTCAGCAGGGCACGGCCTACTGGCTCTTCGCGCTCGTGGTCGGTGCCAGCCTTTGCGGTGGCTACGTGCTTCTTGGCGCGACTTGGCTCGTGCTGCGAACGCGCGGCGATTTGCAATCGAGGGCGATCGCCTGGGCGAAATGGGGACTGCTTTGGGTGGCCCTGGGAATAGCGCTCGTGAGCCTCGGCACACCGCTCACGTCCGAGACCGTGCGCAGCCGATGGTTCGACTTCCCGCGCACCGCCGGTCTGATGGTGCTACCGGCCGCCACCGTCGCGATCGGCGCTTGGGTGTGGCATACGCTTGGAAAATCCGATGTGAAGCCCTTTGCCGGCGCGGTCGCGGTGTTCGTGCTCGCATTCATCGGGCTTGCGTACAGCCTCTTCCCGTATGTCGTGTTGGACCGGCTCACCATTTGGGAAGCCGCCGCCGATGAGAGCGCGCTTCGCTTCGTCGGCGCCGGCGTGCTCGTGGTGTTGCCGCTTCTTTTCGCCTACACGCTCTACTCGTACCGGGTATTCCGCGGCAAGGTCGACCGTGGCATGTACGGGCACTAGAAATGAAAAGGGCCCGGAATCCGGGCCCTTGTCGTGGATGAGAGCGAGTACCGCTACGCGAGGCGCGGAATCGGCACGAAGAAGGATTCGCGCACGACGTCCTTGCCAGCGATCAGCTCCTCCGCTTCGCGCCGTTCTTCATCGAAGACAACGGCGGCAAGCTTCTGCAGCGTCTCGCGTGCCTCGTCGAGCGTGCGCCCATGTGAGTTGACACCAGGCAACTCCTCGATAAAGCCGATGTAACCGTGATTCGACTTGAGATACACCGCGGTAAACGCGAGGCGTCCTTGTTCCATTCGTTCCTCCTACTTATGGCGAGCAGACAGGTTACGCGATGAAGCTTACAAAAATATTTCCGCGGGGAAAAAATTTTCGCCCGAGTTACTCTGCAAAATGGATGTGGTCGTTACGACGACACTTTTTGCGCCGCGCAATTTGCACTGCGCAAAAATGCTGCAGCGCTCACCGCTCGAGGAAATTTTTTTTCTCTTTCTTCTTCGCCCATTCATCGGCATCGGCAGGCGCGGGCTTGCGCTCGATGATCGGCTTCCACAATTGCGCGAGCTCGCGATTGAGCGCGATGAACTCCTGCTGCGAATCGGGCACGTCGTCCTCGGCGAAAATGGCCTCGACTGGACATTCGGGAACGCAGAGCGTGCAGTCGATGCACTCGTCCGGGTCGATCACCAACATGTTCGGCCCCTCGCGAAAGCAGTCCACCGGGCAGACGTCGACGCAGTCGGTGTACTTGCACTTGATGCAGCTTTCGGTGACGACGTAAGTCATGGCGAATCAATAGTTTAGCACTCGAATGAGCGCCGGCCGCATAATAGAGGCCTTTCCTGCACGACCCCCAACGGAGAATCATGAGCAGTTCGCAGATACGGCATATCACCGACGATACGTTCGAGCCCGAGGTGTTGAAGTCCGACACGCCTGTTCTCGTCGATTACTGGGCCGAGTGGTGCGGTCCGTGCAAGTCGATCGCGCCGATCCTCGATGAAGTCGCGAGGGAATACGAAGGACGCTTGAAGATCGCCAAGATCAACGTCGATGAGAACCAGAGCACGCCAGCGAAGTTCGGCATTCGTGGCATCCCGACGCTGATGCTCTTCAAAAACGGCAACGTCGAGGCGACGCGCGTCGGGGCACTATCGAAGTCGCAGCTGACCGCTTTCCTTGACAGCAATATTTAAACGCCTTACTCTGTCCTGAGAGCCGCGCCGGAGGTCCGGCGCGGCAGCAACAACCGAGCGCCGAAGAAATCCTGAGGCGCAAATCCCGAGAATGAGCAGGCCCCAGGCAGTCCAGCAGCCGGAACAAGCGCGTACATCCCAACGCCCCGAGGCGCAGGCGCCCGCCGCCACGCCGGCGGGCGCGTTGCCGATCCCGACGCACCTCTCCGAGCTCAAATCCCATCACGTGACGCAGCTCGTCGAGATGGCCGTCTCGAACGGCATCGAGAACGCGAGCCGCATGAGGAAGCAGGACCTGATCTTCGCCCTG